>CAISOV010000105.1 GCA_903887175.1 uncultured Micrococcales bacterium | reverse complement strand
GGTTTCGGTTTACACCGGCGCAAACTTCATTTATGACGAGATTCTCGAAGACGAAATGCACAAGATCGCACAGGCAGCCAAACTCGCATCAGACTTTGGTGCAACACGTTTGGTCGTGGGCGGCGGTGCCAAGCGTGCGCGCGGCGAACAGCCAGAAGACATGGCTAAGCTCGCCAAAGCACTCGACCAGGTGGTTGACCTAGCAGCCAGCTTTGGTCTTGAGTGTAGCTATCACCCGCACCTTGGCACTATCGTTGAAGGCCCAGAGGCCCTCGAGCGACTCATGGAACTTTCGAAAATCAACTTTTGCCCAGACACAGCTCACCTAACTGCTGGTGGGGGAAACCCAGTTGAGCTAATCGAAAAGCACGCAGGCCGCCTGGCTCACGTGCACCTAAAAGACTACAAATACGCCACCGGCGCATTCTTGCCACTCGGGCAAGGAGACATCGATTTTGGTGGCGTAATTGCAGCAGTGAAATCAGCGGGCTACGACAGTTGGCTCATGGTTGAACTGGACTCATATGACGGCGACCCTAAAGAAGCCGCCAAAATCAGCAAGCAATATCTTGACGATCTGCTCGCTAACTAGCCACAACCACCTCTCAACATCCATCCATCAAACAACGTGTAATAAGGGAGTTACTTTATGAAGAAGAAAATCGCCGCATTGGCCATTGCCAGTGCGCTTGTTTTGGGAATGAGCGCCTGCTCAAACTCAGGCAGCTCAAACAACAGCGGTGCAAACGCCGAGGTTAACGCCAAGGTTGACGCAGCACTTGCAGAACTTTCGGGCAAGGTTCTAAGCCTCGGCCCAAACGGCGAAGCACCACAGCCGTTCGACACCACCACTTTGACCGACGCAGAAGTTGCAAAGATTCAGGCTGGCAAGTTCAAGGCTGCAATCGTTATGCACTATGCAGGTAACGACTGGTCAACCGCTCAGGTTGCCGGCCTAAAGTCAGAGTTTGAGCGTCTAGGCATTCAGGTTGTTGCAACCACCGATGCTAACTTCAAGCCTGAGCAGCAGGTTTCTGACATCGAAACCGTTTTGGCTTTAAAGCCAGACCTAATCGTGTCGATTCCAACCGACCCAGTAGCAACCAAAGACGCTTATGCAAAGGCTAGCGCAGCTGGTGTGAAGCTAGTGTTCATGGACAACGTACCTTCAGGCTTCGTTGGCGGCAAAGACTATGTTTCTGTAGTTTCAGCTGACAACAAGGGCAACGGTGTGGTTTCAGCTCACTTGCTAGCCAAGGCTCTTGGCGGCCAGGGCAAAATCGGTCTAGTCTTTCACGACGCTGACTTCTTTGTAACCAAGCAGCGTTACGAGGGCTTCAAAGAGACCATCGCGCAGTACCCAGGCATTGAGATTGTTGAAGAAAAAGGCATCGGCGGCCCAGACTTTGCTGGCGACGCACAAGCTGCAGCAACCGCAATCTTGACCAAGCACCCTGACCTTGCCGGCATCTGGGGCGTCTGGGATGTTCCTGCTGAAGGCATCATGGCAGCAGCTCGCGAAGCAGGTCGCACCGACCTAAAGATCGCAACTGAAGACCTTGGCACCAACGTAGCTATCGCTCTTGCAAAGAACGAGCTCATTGTTGGTCTTGGCGCTCAGAGCCCATTCGACCAGGGTGTAGCTGAGGCTCGTCTAGGCGCAGCATCACTAATCGGCAAAGCAAACATTCCAAACTTTGTTGCGCTTGGTGCATTGCCAGTAACCCACGACAACGTGCTTGAGGCCTGGAAGCAGGTCTATCACGTAGACGCACCAGCATCAATCTCGGGTGTTTACAAGAAGTAATTAGAAACACTAATGGGGTTGGCACCAAGCATTGCGCGCTTGGTGTCAACCCCGTTAGGCCACCCATCCATCAAAAAAAGGTAGGCCTTAAGCCTATCAAGAGCCTCTGAAACCCTGGACACCTCCAGCCCCCAAGCACCCCGAGACACCCCAGATAAGGAACCATCATGAAGAAGATCAACGTAGGCCTAATCGGCGGCGGTTTTATGGGCAAGGCCCACTCTTTGGCTTATTCAGCCGTGCCAATGTTCTTTTGGCCAACCGAAATTGTTCCGGTAAAGCGCACCATCGCTGAAGCAACCGACGAAATGGCTGCCGATGCAGCCGCCCGCTTTGGTTTTGAGAAATCAACCAGCGACTGGCGCTCAATCATCGACGACCCAGAGATCGACCTGGTTGACATCGCGACCCCAAACCACCTTCACGCCGAAATCGCGATTGCTGCTCTCGAAGCTGGCAAGCACGTGATTTGCGAAAAGCCGCTGGCTCGCACCGTTGAAGAATCGGCTGCCATGTATGAAGCTTCACGCAAGACCAACGCTGTTCACATGGTTGCTTTCAACTACCGCCGCACCCCGGCCGTTGCTCTTGCCAAGCGCTACATCGACGAAGGCGCGATTGGCCGCATTCTGAACGTTCGCGCAACCTACTTGCAAGACTGGTCAGCTGACCCAAACTCACCGCTGTCATGGCGCTTCAAGAAGTCAATCGCCGGCTCTGGCGCAGTGGGCGACATTCTGACTCACGTGCTCGACATGGCTCGTTACCTCGCTGGCGAAATCACAGAAGTTAGCGCGCTAACTGCAAACATCATCACCGAGCGCCCATTGCAGCAGTCGGGCGTTGACTCACTCGGCAACTCAAAGAACGACGGTGGCCCTAAAGGCCCAGTTGACGTCGAAGACGAAGTTATGTCGCTGATCAAGTTTGCTAGCGGAGCCATCGGCTCAGTTGAGGCAACCCGCAACGCTTGGGGCCGCAACAACTTCATCACCCTCGAGATTCACGGCTCAGAAGGTTCAATCGTGTTCAACTATGAGAACCGCGATGAACTGCAGGTGTGCTTCAAGAGCGACGTTGACGACCGCCGTGGGTTCCGCACCGTCTACACCGGCCCAAACCACCCGAATGGTGCCAACCTTTGGCCGATTCCCGCGCTTGGCGTTGGCTATGGCGAAACCAAAATCATCGAAGCTCACGACCTTTTCACCGCGATTGCCGGTGGCGAGCCTGCGCGACCAGACTTTGGTGACGGATACCAGGTGGCGCTCATCGACCACGCAATTCTTGAATCTGCGGCGAGTGGCCAGTGGGTCAAGGTGCCTCAGCTAAACCGTGAGACCGGAAAGGTCGCATAGCTTCATGTCTCAAAAATCACAGCTCGCGGTCGAAATGACCGACATCACCAAAGGTTTCAATGGTGTGTCAGTGCTGCGCCAGGTTGGCTTCGAACTTGAGGTTGGTGAGGTGCATGCCCTCGCAGGCGAGAACGGCGCCGGCAAATCAACTTTGATGAAGATTCTGCAGGGTGTTTATCAGCGCGACAGCGGTGACGTCAGGGTGTTGGGCGAGCTAGTTAGCTTGCCCGACACGTTCGCCGCCCGCGCCGCTGGCATTGGCATGGTCTTTCAAGAGTTCAGCCTGGTGCCAACGCTAACCGTTTGGCAGAACATCTTTTTGACTGCCGAACCGATGACCAAGTTTGGTTTGATCGACGACGCCAGCGCCAAGGTCAAAGCTCAGGCGATTTTTGAAGACATGGGTGTGAGCGTTGACGCCTCAGCCATTCTTGAGAACCTACCGACAGCACTTTGGCAGCTCACCGAAATCGCAAAAGCCCTAGCTCAGAACGCTCGTGTTTTGATCATGGACGAACCAACCGCATCGCTCGCAAAGCACGAAACTAACGCTTTGTTCGAGCTCATTGAGCGCCTCAAAGCGCGCGGCATCTCAATCATCTACATCTCGCACCGAATGGACGAAGTGTATAGAGTTGCCGATCGCATCACCGTCCTTCGCGATGGTCAGAACGCCCTCACCGCCAAGCTTTCAGAGGTCACTCCGGCCAAAATCGTTGAAGCGATTGTGGGGCGCGAGCTTTCGGGCCACCTC
>CAISOV010000104.1 GCA_903887175.1 uncultured Micrococcales bacterium | reverse complement strand
TCAAACGGCGGCTCTCGATCACGATAAAGGCCATTCCCGCGCTGCCACCGATCAGCAGGTCGAGTGAATAAACCCAGTCAACGTTGCTTGTGAACCCGTCAGTGATGTAGTTCTCGGCCTGCATTACTGCCATCGAGTTGAAATACCAGGCCGTTGCCAGCCCGATCGCCGCAACGATAAAGAAGAAGATCGCGTTGTTCTTGTGATTTAAAGTCGCACTAAGCAATGTCAAGCCTCTTACCTATATCTTGGTTGCCATTTGAGCAGCCTGATGAATCGCCTCAATCATGCTTCTTGAATCAGCCTTACCCTTGCCCGCAATATCAAAAGCAGTGCCATGATCAACTGAGGTTCTGATGACCGGCATTCCAACTGTGATGTTTACGCCAGCCTCAATGCCAAGGACTTTTACTGGGCCATGGCCCTGATCGTGATACATGGCCACCACGAGGTCATAATCACCGCGACCGGCCAAAAAGAAAAGTGTGTCGGCCGGCAAAGGGCCCGTTACATCTATGCCAGACTCTTTTGCTTTGCGCACGCCCGGTTCAATCTTTGATGCTTCTTCGCCGTAGCCAAACAAACCACCTTCGCCTGCGTGTGGATTAATTGCACAGACGCCAATCTTTGGGTTGGGGTTGCCGGCTCGAACCAGCGCTTCGAAACCTCTTCGAATTGTTCTTTCAACTAGTTCAGGTTCAATCTTTGCGACAGCGTCGAGAAGACCAATGTGTGTAGTCACGTGTATGACTTTCAACTTTTCGGTTGAGAGCATCATTGACACTTCAGGGGTGTTTGTGAAGTGCGCTAACAACTCGGTATGCCCAGGATAAATGTGTCCGGCAGCGTGTAGCGCCTCTTTATTCAGAGGTGCGGTGCAGATTGCCTGCGCCGTGCCGCTCATTGCTAATTCACAGGCGATTTTTATGTACTCATATGCGGCGTTGCCTGCAACGGCTGACAACTGCCCCCAAGGCAATTCGGATGGAATCAAATGCGGGTCAATCACAGAAATAGTGTTGGGCGCATACGTTGCGTCACCCACGCTGCTGATTTCGTTGATTTGAAAATCTGCGTTCAATACCCCGGCGGCCAACCTCAATCGAGCTGCATCGCCAATCACGAGCGGTCTGCATTCGTCAAATAGTTTGGCATCAGAAAAAGCGCCAACTATGACCTCAGGCCCGACGCCGGCCGCATCGCCCATGGTAACCGCGACTACAGGAAGTTGTGTTTCTATCAATGCTTTCTCATTTCTGTTTTGAAATATTCATTAGGTATTGCACTGCACGCATCAAAGTGTGATCGTCACCGTAACTGCCGGGCTTTATAACTACCGCCTGAGAGGTGCTCGTTGAACTTGCAACCATTCCAGTTTCAATTTCATGAAAAGGCCTGAGCCACTCAACTCCCAAGTTTTCGAGAATTGCTCTGGCCGTTGCGCCGCCAGTGAGCACGAGTGACGAACCGATCGCTGCATCAAAACGTGACTCCTGGCCGTGCTCGGGGCGAAATGTCAGCCACTTGATTCCTAGCTCATCAAGGTGTGCAACTTGGCGGTTACTGGCAGATGCGTTAGAACCCACAATCACCGTGACTTCGTGCGAAACGTTTGTTGGAGTTTCTGTGCTCGCAACGCTCGGCCTCACGACTCTGGCAAGCGCTCTGGCCAAACCCGCCGAACCAAAAAGTTGCACGTTGCTAATCTGCTGGGCGGCTGCAGCAATTGCGTCCAAATCTTCGTCGGTTTCTGAATCGCAGATCATTACCGAGCCTGATTTGGCGTGCTCGGCCAAGACTTTAGCTAACTCCAAGGGTCCTCTGCGAACCGAGTCTAGAGATACGACAATGGAGCTTGCTG
>CAISOV010000103.1 GCA_903887175.1 uncultured Micrococcales bacterium | reverse complement strand
GCAGGTCATGGCGAACTTTGCGGCTAGGAACCCCGAAAATCTTTGGCGCACCGTCGCGCAACGCACCTGGGTCAATGCCATTGAAAGCAAAGCAAAGCGGATCTAAAGAAAATGCCATACCCACCGAGTGGTCGCGGCTGAGCCATTCGTTACCCGAGGCGTTAGGGGTGTTAGCCCACTTTTTGTTGAAACCACTTGTTGCCATGAAGCCCGGCATAACCAACGAGCTGCCCGACAGCACCATTGCCGCATAGTCATCAGAATGCTGGTTGATTATTTTTTGCGAAATGTAGCTGCCAAAACTGTGGCCAACTAGCAGCAGCGGCAAACCGGGGTTTTCTGCTCTAGCGATTTCGCCCATTTGGGTTACCTCGGCAAAAACACCATTCATGCCGCCAGGGCCAAGTCGACCGAGCTTATTTGTAAGCCCACTTTTCACCATGTTTTGGCCGGTAACGCCGTGGCCTCGGTGATCGTCGGCATAAACGCTGTAGCCAGCCCGATTTAATGCTTGGGCGACGTGGTCATAGCGTCGCACGTGTTCACCCACACCATGAACAAGTTGCACAACCGCTTTTGCAGCAGCCACCGGCCACTCGAAATATGTGATTTCAACGCCAAAAGCGTCGGTGAAATTCTTTTGAATTGGCAGCGTTGTCATGCGCCTAGACTACTCAGGCTTCGCGCGTGATTTCTACTGACACGAACAATTCTGAATCTGTTGAACCTGCATAAACTCCCCGCAACGGCGCGACATCGTTGTAGTCACGACCGTGTGCAACCACGATGTGGCGATCTTCGATGAATACATCGTTGGTGGGGTCATAGGCAACCCAGCTGCCCGCATAAAACTCGACCCAGGCGTGTGACTCGCCAACTACTTTGTCGCCAATAGCCGGTTCAAGAGCCGGGTGAAGGTAGCCGCTGACATAGCGGGCTGGAATGCCGACCGATCGCAGAGCACCCAGCGCCAAGTGCGTGAAATCTTGGCAGACCCCTCGCTTTTTGGTCCAAGCCTCTGTGGCAATCGAGTGAACACCGGTTTCGCCGTGAAGATAGGTCATCTTGCTGTGAATAAACTTCATGACCGCTAGCGAAGTGTCATAGGGGCTAAGTTCGGCGGCACACTTTTTTGCAAACTTTAAAAGTTCTGAGGGCGGCGATGTGCGTCGGGTCAGCGCAATGCCGTCGGTCAATTCGAGCGATGAGGCAATTGCTTTTGGCAAGGCCCCCCACTGATAGTTGGCGTTGGCCAGGGTCGTCTTGTGATCGCTAGGTCGCACCTCAACCAAACTCGTCGAAGTGATGGTCAGTTCGTGGTGTGGCTCTAACACTTCAAAAAATATTGTGCGCGTGCCGAAATAGTCTGAATATTCGTGGCTTGAACCGTTGGGTGTGATGTCAATTTTGCCTGAAAAAACCAACTGGGTTTCATCGCGTGCTGGCAACATTCGAGCCTCGTTATAGCTGGTGACGACCACACCAGAATATTTGAACCCAGTGGTGTGAACTACGCGATAGCGCTTCATACAACCTCACCGACCCACACCGGTGCAGCGTTGACCGGAAAATACCTGAGTCGAATAGCTTCTGAGATTTCACCGATGCCTTGCTGCAACGCAACCATTTCACTGGTCAAATTGGCAAGAATGTCTGGCGCTGAACGATATTCGAGGTTCGTTCGAATTTGTCCGAGTTGACGCAGCGCTGCATCACTAACACCGACGCGGTCAGTGGCGGGTGCAAGATCGGCTAGACAATTTTCGGCGCGAGTCAACGCAAAGATCACGCTGCGCGGAAAAATGCGATCTAGCAGCAAAAACTCTGCGGCGTTGGTTGCTGATGGCACGCCTCGATAGGTGCGCAAATAAGCTTCGTATGCGCCACAGCTTCTCAAAATTGTCGTCCATGATGGGCCGCTGGCTTCGGTGAGTTCACTCGTGGCCAGCAGGCGGGCAGTCATGTCAACACGCTCTAGG
>CAISOV010000102.1 GCA_903887175.1 uncultured Micrococcales bacterium | reverse complement strand
TCATAGGCTGCTGGTAGGGCAGCTAAGAAATCATCGATGTCTTGTTCTGTGGTGTCATAACCAAAACTGATACGGATGCATTCCGAAGCGGCCTGTTCACTGCGCCCCATGGCCAACATCACATGCGAAGCACCAATCACACCGGCATGGCAAGCTGCGCCGTTAGAAACAGCAACCCCTGCCATGTCTAACAACACGAGAATGCTATCGCCAGGGCAACCCGCAAAGCTTAAGTGAACGGTGCTCGGCAGGGTTTGCGCAGATTCGGCCGTGACCTCGACGTTTGAGACCAACGCACGAACGCCCGCGATTAGCTTTCGTTTGAGCTCGGCGTCGCGGCGGGCATGCTCTAGCAAACTGGCATTTGAGGCAGCTGCTGCAAGGGCGAGGGCGCTGGCGCCAACCGCGTTTAGCGTGCCCGATCGCAGTTTGCGTTCGTGGCCTCCGCCGTGATTCACCGGCACCAAGTTGATATCGCGTCGTACCACTAATGCGCCTATGCCAACTGGAGCACCGATCTTGTGGCCTGAAACACTCATGAGTGCGAGGCCAGATTCAGCAAAATCGACCTGCACATGCCCTAAAGCAGCAACGGCATCGCTGTGAACCGGCACTCCAAACTTTGCCGCAATTTTTGATACTGCAGCGATGGGCCAAACTACACCGGTTTCGTTGTTGGCCCACATCAGTGAAATCAAAGCGACTTCTTCACCGCGCTCAGCCAAAAACGACTCAAGTTCGGCCAAGTCAAAGAGTCCGTTGGCATCTAACTCAAGCAGGTGAAGCTGCGCGCGTTGCTCGGCGGGGCCGTGCGTCTCAAGCCATTCGAGAGCATCAAGCACGGCGTGGTGCTCGCTGGCTGCTGAAACGATTACGCGTCGGCGAGCATTGGCGTTATTTCTTGCCCAAAACAGCCCTTTGATTGCAAGATTGTCGGCCTCGGTGCCGCCAGAGGTAAAAATAATTTCGCTTCGATGGCAACCGAGAGTTGCAGCTAGCGACTCGCGGGCATCTTCAACCACCATGCGAGCTCGCTGACCAAAAGCGTGAACTGAAGACGGGTTGCCGACCATCGCCAAATCGGCGGTGTAGCGCAACAAAACCTCTGGTCGAATCGGTGAGGTCGCTGCGTGGTCAAGATAAACCGCCATGGGTTAAGCCTAACCTTTGGCGTGTTCAAGCGCGCCTGTTACCTGTGCGAAACATCATCTTTAGTAGGCTTTCAGCATTATGGACGAATCGAGCGAAGCTAAGTCAATTGCGCTCGGTGTTACCTTCAGCGCGGGCAAAGGCACCATTGGTGTCTATTCTTCAAACGCCTCTAAAGTTGAGCTTTGCATTCTTGATGACGCCGATTTTCGGCAAATCGTGGCAACCCTGCCGCTCAAAAAAGGTGATTACGACATCTGGTCGACCACTTCGACCAAACTTGTTCCTGGCACCAAATACATTTTGCGTGCCGACGGGCCTGAAGGGCCGCGCCACGCATTTAACCCTGCTAACAACCTGATAGACCCTTATGCTCGTGCGGTGCATCGCGAAAACCAGCGCGAGTACTATTGCCTCGCCATCGAAGACAAATTTGATTGGCAAGGCGTTGTTAAACCGAACATCAGTCTCGACGAAACCATTATTTATGAGGCTCATCTGCGGGGTTTGACCCGTGGCAACCAAGACATTGATGATGACCTTCGCGGAACCTACGCCGCACTCGGTCACCCCTCAACGATTGCGCACCTAAAAAAGATTGGCATCACGGCTGTTGAGTTGCTGCCTATTCAAATGTTCATCAGTGAGCCTCGTCTAATGAACATGGGCCTGATCAACTACTGGGGTTACAACACCATCAACTTTTTTAGCCCGCAGTTTCGATACGCTTCAGAAGCGGCACGTGAGGCTGGCCCTGAAGCTATTGTCAACGAGTTGAAGACCGCCATTCGCGAGCTGCACCGTGCGGGCATCGAGGTTTTGCTCGACGTGGTTTATAACCACACCGCCGAAGGCAGCAGCAGCGGCAACACTTTTAGCTTTAAGGGCCTAGACAGCTCGGCTTATTACCGCATGGATGACGCCGGCAATTATCAAGACACCACCGGCTGCGGCAATTCATTGAATTTTGCTAACAGCCACGTGGTTGACTTAGTGATTGATTCGATGCGTTACTGGACTAACGAGATGCAAATCGACGGCTTTAGATTCGACTTGGCAACAACTTTGGCACGTGATGCTGGCAACACTTTTGACCCAAATCACGCCATGCTGCAGCGCATTCAAGCAGACCCAGCATTTGCTAACTCCAAACTCATTGTTGAGCCTTGGGATGTCGGTCTCGGTGGTTGGCAGACCGGCAATTTTCCTGACCGATTCAGTGAATGGAATGACCGTTATCGCGACAGCGTTAGACGTTTTTGGCTGACCGATATTGCCACCGCTCGCAACAGCGGCAACCATTGGAATGGCGTGGCTGATTTGGCCACTCGACTCTCTGGCTCACAAGACGTGGTCGACGGGCCAACCGGCGTGCTAGGTTCGGTCAACTTTATAACGGCGCACGACGGTTTTACCCTGAACGACCTGGTTAGTTACAACGTAAAACACAACCAGATCAACGGTGAAAGCAACCGCGACGGCACCAGCAACAACTATTCATACAACCACGGTGCTGAGGGTGAAACCGAAGACTTGGCGATTCAGGCTTCGCGCCGAAAAGCTATGAGAAATCTGCTGGGAACTCTGCTGCTGTCTGCTGGTGTTCCAATGATTACAGCAGGTGACGAACGAGCCAAAACCCAGCTAGGCAATAACAACGCTTATTGCCAAGACAGCACGCTAAGTTGGGTCAACTGGGACACCACGCGCAATCAACGTGACCTTGAAGAGACTGTCGGTTATTTGAACCGGTTGCGCCGTGAGAACCCGGTTTTGCGCCCAAAAACTTTTGGCAACTACAACCTCATGCACCAAGAGTCAGACCGGGTTCGGTGGTATGCAGCCAGCGGCGAGATAATGACCAACGATGATTGGGGTAACCCGGAATGCCGCACCGTTGCCAGGTTCGCCGAACACCTTAACGAAAACGGCACTACGAACCGATTTTTGATTGTTACCCACGGAAAAGAAGTTGCCGAGAGTTTTACACTGCCACAAGAGATTTTGAAAACTCGATTCGAACTTGTTTGGAACAGCGCACTTGATTTGCCACCAACCAGCGTTGAAAGCTACCTGCCGGGCAGTCAAGTCGCTATGTCAGCCACTTCAATTTTGCTCTTCAGAGCTGTTGACGACGTTGATGCGAACCCCCAAAATGCAAGCGTTTAGCAACAAAGCTATTACTCATTTCAGATTTGGCTTCAGCACTCGAAATTTTTCACTAAGTTATGGAGTGTGAACAAAGTTAACGCCATCACCTTTCGCAGCTCAAGACCTATTGGCCGTTTGCCGATTTTGCAGGTTAAACCGAGCGTTGACGAAGGGCGCTGGCCTGCCAAGGCTTATGCCGGCGAGGTAATCGACTTTGGCGCAACTGTTTTTCGCGAAGGGCACGACGCTCTTGCCGCCGAGGTTGTTTTGACCAGCCCGAGCGGCAAAACCTCAGTTCACCGCATGGTCGCTGGCGCCCCCGGAACCGATCGTTGGCTAGCTAAAGCCAGATTGACTGAAATTGGAACATATCGTTTTCAAATTCGCGCGTTCGCTGATGATTTTGAAACCTGGCACCACAACACCGAAGTCAAGCTTGCAGCAGGCGTCGACCAAGACCTAATGATGCTAGAAGGCATAAAACTGTTCACTTTTGCTGCCGGCGAAAAAGATCGTGCCATGGCAAACAGTCACAATCTTTTGGCGGCTGCCGAAATTCTCGGCGAAATGAAACGATCACCAGAAGACCGTTTCAAAGTCGTCAACAACGACTCATCGCTCGCTGCTGCGCTAAGAGAGCATCCGATCAGAAGCCTCGTCACACTCAGCGATGAATTCAAGATTCTCAGCGAACGTGAAACAGCTGGATCAGCAGCTTGGTACGAGTTCTTTGTGCGCAGCGAAGGCGCTGTATTCGATGAAAAGAAACAAACTTGGAACTCAGGCACGTTCAAAACAGCAACCCAAAGACTTAAAGGCGTAGCCGAAATGGGTTTCGACGTTTTGTACCTGCCACCGATTCACCCAATCGGCACGGCGCACCGCAAAGGCCCAAACAACAGCCTCGTAGCCGGTGCTGCCGACCCTGGTTCACCATGGGCTGTGGGCTCAAAAGCCGGGGGCCATGACACCGTGCACCCCGATTTGGGCACTGAAGCCGATTTTGAATCTTTCGTCAAAGCTGCCGAGAAACTGGGCATCGAAATCGCGCTAGATCTTGCCCTTCAAGCCTCACCAGATCACCCGTGGGTTCAAACAAACCCCGAATGGTTCACTACACGCGCTGATGGCACCATCGCCTATGCCGAGAATCCGCCAAAAAAATATCAAGACATCTACCCCATCAACTTCGACAACGACCCGGTCGGCATCTATCACGAGGTGTTGCGAGTTGTGAACAAATGGATCTCACTCGGCGTAAAAATATTCAGAGTAGACAACCCACACACCAAACCATTGCAGTTTTGGGAATGGCTCATTGGTGAAGTCAACGCCACCAACCCAGAAGTCGTGTTTTTAGCCGAGGCTTTCACTAGGCCGGCGATGATGCAGGCGCTTGGCAGAGTCGGTTTTCAACAGAGTTACACCTACTTCACCTGGCGAAACACCAAAGATGAGCTGGTTAGCTATTTCAACGAGCTGGTGGCTGAAACCGCCGACTTTTTCAGGCCGAATTTTTGGGTCAGCACGCCTGATATCTTGACTCAATATTTGCAATTTGGTGGCCGCCCCGCTCACAAGATTCGAGCGGCCATAGCTGCCACAGCAGGCGCAAGTTGGGGCATGTATGCCGGTTATGAACTGGTTGAATCGGTAGCCCGCCCCGGAGCAGAAGAACACATCAACAGCGAGAAATACGAATACAAATCGCGCAACTGGCAACAAGCGGTGGCTCAAGGCCGCAGCCTGGCACCATACATCGCCAAGTTAAACCAAGCTCGCCGCGAAAACCCTGCGCTGCGACAACTGCGCAACCTGGCCACCCACTGGAGCGACGACAGCGCCATTCTGGTTTATAGCAAGCACCTTGCGGCCGAACACACCGACTCAGGGGCTTCAAACACCGTAATCGTGGTGGCCAACACAGACCCGCATTCGGTGCGAGAAACCACCATTCACTTAGACCTAAGCAAGTTAGGCCTACCCGAGGGTGCTTCGTTTGAAGTTGTCGATCAAATAACCGAAAAAACTTTTCAATGGTCAGCTCACAATTTCGTGCGGCTTGACGCGTTCATTGAACCAGTTCACGTTCTCAAAATAACCCGAATTTACGACTAGGCGGGCAAGAAAATGGCAAAGTCACAGGCAGCAAAACTACCCGAAATTAGCCTCGACGTTCTTTGGAAGGTTAGTGAAGGTCGCTATCACGACCCTCACAGCGTCTTGGGTGCCCACTCAAACGGTGATTATTGGGTAATTCGCACTCTAAAGCCACTGGCTGAGCAGGTTTCGGCCAAACTTTCAGACGGGTCAATCGTCGAACTGGCCCACCTGCACAATGGCATCTGGCAGGGCCAGGTCAAAACTAGCGCCAAGCCCGACTACCGCATCATCGCAAAATACGAGAGCGCGCCAGATTGGCAAATAGACGACCCATATCGTCACCTGCCTACCCTGAGCGAGTTCGACCTGCACCTGATTCAAGAGGGTCGCCACGAAGAACTCTGGAAAGCCTTGGGTTCACACCTTCGCAGATTTAGCAGCAGCCTTGGCGATGTCAAAGGCGTTTCGTTTGCTGTCTGGGCGCCAAACGCTGCGGCAGTGCGAGTTGTCGGTGACTTTAACCAGTGGAACGGCGTAGCTCACGCTATGCGCGTCATGGGCAGTAGCGGCGTATGGGAACTCTTTGTTCCCGGCGTTGAAGAAGGCGCGAAATACAAATACGAGATTCTTTCAAAACATGGTCACTGGGTTACCAAAATCGACCCGCTGGCACAATCAACCGAAGTTCCACCATCGACCGCTTCAGTGGTGACCGAATCACGTTTTTCATGGTCTGACTCGCAATGGCTTGAGGCCCGCGCCAAGCGCGATGCTCTAAAGTCACCTCTGAGCATCTATGAGCTGCACCTGGGTTCATGGCGCATCGGGCTCAACTATCGAACCATCGCCGATGAGCTTATTAGCTACATCAAAGAAACTGGGTTCACCCACGTCGAGTTCATGCCGCTGGCAGAGCATCCGTATGCACCATCTTGGGGTTATCAGGTAACCGGCTACTTTGCCCCGACCTCTCGCTTTGGCTCACCCGATGACCTTCGCTACTTGATCGATAGGCTTCACGGGGCAGGCATTGGCGTGCTACTCGACTGGGTTCCCGCACATTTTCCTAAAGATGAATGGGCGCTTGGGCGCTTCGATGGCGAACCTCTTTATGAGCACGCCGACCCGCGTCGCGGCGAACACCCCGACTGGGGAACCTACATTTTTGATTTCGGTCGCACCGAAGTTAGAAACTTTTTAGTAGCAAACGCCTTGTATTGGCTCGAAGAATTTCACATCGACGGCCTGCGCGTTGACGCTGTTGCTTCGATGCTTTATCTTGACTATTCACGAGAAGGCAACGATTGGCTGCCTAACGTCAACGGCGGTCGCGAGAACCTAGATGCAATTCGCTTCATGCAAGAGGCCAACGCAACGGTTTATCGTCGCAACCCCGGCGTAATGATGATTGCCGAAGAGTCAACCAGCTGGGCGGGTGTAAGTGCCCCAACTGACGGTGGCGGCCTTGGTTACGGCTTTAAATGGAACATGGGCTGGATGCACGACACCCTTGAGTACATTCAAAAAGACCCGATGTATCGTCGCTACCACCACGGCGAACTGACCTTCTCGATGCTTTATGCATATGACGAAAAATTTGTTTTGCCAATCAGCCACGACGAAGTGGTGCATGGCAAAGGCTCTCTACTAACCAAGATGCCTGGCGATCACTGGCAGAAACTTGCAAACGTTAGAGCATATTTGGCATTTATGTGGGCCCACCCTGGCAAACAGTTATTGTTCATGGGCAGCGAGTTTGGCCAAATTGGCGAATGGAACATCGAACACGGCCTGGAGTGGTGGCTGCTAGATCAACCATCACACCGTTCAATCTTGAAACTGGTTGGTGAACTCAACCGCGTCTATGTTGAAAACCCAGCTATGTGGGAACTTGACCACAACTGGGCGGGCTTTAGATGGATCGATGGCGGCGACGCTGACCGCAACGTGTTGAGCTTTTTGCGCTTAGATGACTTCGGAAACCCGATTGCCTGCGTAATCAACTTTGCCGGTCATCCGCATGAAAATTTCACACTCGGATTACCGAGCAAGGGTGACTGGGTAGAGATTTTGAACACCGATGCAACAGAATTTGGAGGCAGTGGCGTTGGCAACGGCGGCAAGATTGTTGCCAACGGTGACGGCTCTCACGGTCAACCATTTTCGGCAAACATAACCGTTCCGCCGCTTGGCTCGGTTTGGTTTAGGCCGGCAAAGTAGCCGCTAGTAAAGCAGCATCGTTAAGCGCTTGCGAGCTCGAACAACAGCCTCACCAGCGCCTACGGCAATAAACAAGTCAAGCAAACGCGCCCGCAGGGCATCACGTTCGGCAAACTCGGTTGCAAATCTGTCAAGAATAAGATCGAACGCAGCGTCTAGCTCACCAGTTGCCAGCACGCAGTCGGCTTTGAGCAAAACTTGGTCAAGGTTTTCAGGTGAGCTTGCCAAAACTTTTTCGAAATCGACATTCTCGAGGCGAAGCTGCAACCGAATCTGCGATAGCGCTTCGGCTGCGATCACGTCGGCCGGGCTGTCAGCGAGCACTGCCGCGAACTCTTTTTCAGCCAAAAGCAAGTCACCCGCATTCAAAGCGCTGATTGCTGCGACGTGCTTTGGCGAAACCGGTGGTTCTTCGCTCGCAGCCGCTTCAGGGCCCTCGGTTGTGGTCACTGTGCCTGTCATTTCGTTTTGACCTGCTGCAAACATTACTTTGGTGAGAACTTCTGCTATTGCATCTTCGGGCTGATCTGCAGCAAAGAGGGCTACAGGGCGGCCCATCAGCAACACATGCACTGAAGGCAAAGATTGAACGTCAAATGCCTTTACTAACTCAGGGCTGCTGTCAGCATCGGCTCGCGCCAAAACCATTCGACCATCGGCTGCTCGAACCAATTTTGCCAACTTGATGCTTAAGTCGCGGCTGTGTTCACTTCGGGTCGTATAAAACTCAACTATTACAGGCACCGAATTTGAAATCGCCATAAAGCTGCGCAAATTTGCCTGCGAAAGTTCATTCACCAAACTTGCAAGCTCAAAAACACCTGAGCCCGAAGCCGCTGGTTGGTCATCATCTGTGCTTGCCGCAGCTTGCGAATCGCTCGAGGCTGGCGCTTGAACCGCGCGATTTTTTAGTGACGACAGGTCAATTGCTCCCGCCAAACTGGCGCGCATTTGTTGCTCATTTGGGTTCATTTGAGAACCTTTACGCTGGTCAGACCCGAAGTGAAACCGAGCAAGCGAATTTTTCCGCCGTTGGTGTTGGGCACAAAGAAGAGCATCATATCACCATAAGTAGTGGTGATGCCTGATGGACTACCGGCCTTGCCCAAGAGCACTTTCTCGAGGCCGTTCACAACGATAGCCTGGTTTGATTTCTTAGGTTTCGTTATCGTGACATCTTGCATATAAAGAGCAACGAGCGCACCATTGCTCAAAGTGTTGAACCCGAGAATCGTTGGCGTGCCTAATAAGTGATTAAAAACAACTCGCGCATTTTTTAAGCTAGCTGCGTTTTTAATTTGGGTTGCAACGATGCCTTGATAGAAATCATCTTTCGAAAGATCGAAGTTGCTCAAAAATTGGCTTGTCGAAGGGTTATTAATTGCGTCACCATACTGAGTAACAATGTCGTTTGGCTTGACCACTAAAAACCCTGAATCGGGCGAAGTGGGAATAGCGCCCACCTCGGCAGATGCAACCAGAGGAGTCTTTTGGTGAAGCTCGATTGTGTACCAAAGTTTGTAGTTAACTCGCGGTGAATCTTGCTGAAAAACCAACATTTGGGGCGCTTTATTTGCACCTACAGCTTTAGTGACCGCCATGAAAGTTCTAGGCCAGTCTCTATCTGCTGCGGGCAATGTGATCTCTGCGAACGATGAGATCGGTGCTAGGTTTGGCAAACCCTTCTTATGGCTCTGCAAGTAATAGTAGACATTGCGAATTTCGAGCGCGGGGCCAGTAAATCGATTTGTAAAAACGTGACGGTCTGCGCCGCTGTCAGCAAGCTTTGCGTCATAGGCGGTTTCGACCAAAATGTGCTTGATTTGCGTTTCGGTGAGGGCGGCAGGCGGCTGCGCTGGGTCGTTCGTTGCTGTCGGTGTTGGCACTGCGGTCGCTGAGCCGTTCATGCTGCAACCACTCAAGAGAGCCAAAGCCAAGAAGCTTGTCGGTGCGGCCAATGCATAGTTTTTAGCTGAACGGCGACCTCTCGGTGGCGCCGACGATTGTTGTCGCTTAGGCCGTGATCTCGGGCCGTGTGGTGCCTTAGGCAGCTTGCGGCGAGGT
>CAISOV010000101.1 GCA_903887175.1 uncultured Micrococcales bacterium | reverse complement strand
TTGCCATGCGAATGGATACCGTCGTCAAGGATATGGGGCAGTGCGGTTATTGTCGAAGCCAAGACCGGCAAGATTTTGACGGCCGCCGAGTATCCGTCAGTTGACCCCAATGTTTTCTATAAGAGCAAAGCAGCCGACCGAGGTTCGCGCATTTTTCAAGCCACTTTTGAGCCCGGCTCAACCATGAAAACGGTCGCAGCGGCTACCGCAATCGACGTTGGCAAGGCAACCCCGGCCACCAGGGTTCACGCGCCGCAAACTTTGTATCTGCCGTGGGGCGGCAGCATCAGTGACTCGCATCAGCACCCAACTCAAAAGTTGACACTCACCGGCGTGCTTCGTGACTCTTCAAACACCGGCATCGTGCAGATAGCTGGCAAAGTGCCGAGCAAAACCCGTTATGACTACTTGAAGGCTTTCGGCATCGGCACACCAACGGCCGTCAATTTTGAAGGCGAATCGGGTGGCATCATGAGCCCATCAACCTCTTGGGACAAACTCACCAACCTCACCACGATGTTCGGTCAGGGTCTAGCCGTGACACCTATTCAAACTGCCTATTTTTATCAAACCATCGCAAACGGCGGCACAAGATTGCCAGCCCAACTGGTTGCCGGCTGCCAGGCGCCCGGCGGCAAGTTAGTTGCCCCAGCTCTGCCAGCGCCAGTGTCAGTTATCAAACCAACTACGGCGCGAAAAACAGTAGACATGCTCGAAAAAGTAGTCGAGCAAGGTGGCATTGGCCGCACCGCAGCTATTCCCGGATGGCGCATTGCCGGCAAGTCTGGCACCGCACAGCTTCGTGAAGGCAACGGCTATGGTTATCTGCACGCTATCTCGTTCATCGGCATGGCTCCCGCCGAAGACCCGCAGTATGTTCTGGCCGTGACACTTTATAAGCCGCGCACGGTTAGCAACTCGATCGGCGCCACCCCGCCATTCAAAGCCATAATGAACCAAATTTTGCGAACTTTCAGTGTGCCCTTTTCTCATGGCAAATCAGCCAATATTCCAACCCAGTGGTAAGCCTGACGGGCAAATTGGCTGGCTAATGGTGAAATTGAGATTATGAAAGAGCAGATTCCTCCAATCTTGCGCCCCGAGCACGTCAAGCCTGTGCGGCTGGCCGATCTTTCGCATAATTTTGCTCTAAAGACTTCGACACATTTTGCTGCGGCTAACAGCAGCATTGCTGCGGTTCAACTCACCGGCATAAGCATGAACACCAACGACCTTCGCCCAGGTGACCTTTTTGTTGCTATGCCTGGGCTCAAAACCCACGGTGCTCGATTTGCCGCAAAAGCCCTCGAAAAAGGCGCAATAGCGATTGTGACCGATTCTGCCGGCGAAGAAGAGCTAGCTAATCTGGTGGCCCACGAGAGTCTTGGTGATGCCATGTCGAACATTCCGGTGCTTTTGCTTGAAAACCCGCGCACACGGCTCGGTGACCTAGCCGCATTTGCTTATGGCAACCTCGGTGAGGCAATGCCGAAACTTTTTGCAACCACGGGCACCAACGGCAAAACCTCAACAACCTACCTGCTCGAAGGCATGTTGCGCCAACTAGGGGTGATCACCGGATTAACTTCGACCGCTGAGCGCCACATTGCTGGCGAAATCATCGTTAGCCGCCTCACGACACCAGAGTCGACAGAAATGCAAGCGTTGGTTGCGCGAATGCGTGAGCGAAACGTGAGCGCAATCGCCGTTGAAGTTTCGGCGCAAGCCTTGAGTCAACTTCGAGTTGATGGCCTGCATTTTGACGTGGTCGGTTTTACAAACCTCAGTCACGACCACCTTGATGATTACCAAGATTTGCCAAGCTACCTCGAAGCCAAAGCTGAGCTCTTCACACCGAAACGCGCCAGCCGCGGTGTGATTTGCATCGACACCGAATTTGGTCTGCGTTTGGCGGCTCAAAGCAAGATTCCAGTGGTCACCATCGCCAGCCACAAAGCTCATATTGCTCAAGCCGACTATTCGGTTGGCGTTCTGGCAGAAACCCCAAAATACACTTCGTTCGAATTTTTTGACAAACAAGGTGCCAGACTCACCTCGAGTGTTCCGCTGCTCGGCGCCCACATGGTTGCTAATGCTGGCTTAGCAATCGCCATGCTGCTAGAAGCTGGTTTTGATTTTGACCGCATAGCTGCCGCAATCGCCGGCGGTGTTGATGCTTATCTGCCTGGTCGCACCGAGCGCGTTTCGGGCGCGACCGGCCCAGATGTTTATGTTGACTTTGGCCACAGCCCAGACGCCTTTTTGAACACGCTGGCGGCCGTGCGAAAAGTAACCAAAGGAAAACTGATTTTTGTTTTTGGTGCCGACGGTGATCGTGATGCGTCGAAACGCCCCGCGATGGCTCAAGTTGGCGCCGAGGGCTGCGACATCTTGGTTATCACCGACCATCACCCACGATTCGAAGATCCAGCATCAATTCGTGCCTCGCTCGTGGCTTCAGCTCGCGAAGTGCGGCCCGAGATGCCGATTTATGAAGTTTCACCGCCAGAAGCTGCCATTCGCAGGGCCGTGGCTCTTGCTGGCGAAGACGACGCTATTCTGTGGTGTGGCCCGGGTCACCAAGACTATCGAGACATTCGCGGCGTTCGAACCCCGTATTCAGCCAGGCATGAAGCTCGCGAGGCTTTGAAAGAGCACGGCTGGTCATGATCAAACTAACCGTCGCTGAGGTGGCTGAGGCTATTGGCGGGCAGCTCTTGCAGGGCGAGCAATCACTGGTCGTCACCGGCTCGGTCGAAACCGACTCACGCCTGGTCGGCGAAGGTTCACTGTTTTTTGCCAAGCCAGGCGAGTTCACCGACGGTCACCACTATGTGGCTCGGGCAGCCCAAAGTGGCGCAGTTGCATCTGTGGTGCAGCACTTAGTTGAAGGCGCCGAAGGGCATGCGCAAATCTTGGTGCCTGACGTGGTGGTGGCTTTAGCTAAATTGGCGTCGGCAGTTCTAGCCAAAGTTAGAGCCGCTGGCGACATAAAAGTGATAGGCATTACCGGCTCAAACGGCAAGACCACCACCAAAAACCTTTTGCGGGCGATTTTGACAAAGGTTGGCCCAACCGTTGCACCAATCGAAAGTTATAACAACGAGGTTGGCGCACCGATTTCAGTGCTCAAAATCGACTTTGAAACTAAGTTTTTGGTGGCTGAGCTCGGCGCTGGCGGCATCGGCAGCATTCGCTACCTTGCCGAAATGATCCAGCCCGACATTGGCGTTCTGTTGAAAATCGGCTTGGCGCACGTCGGCGAGTTCGGGGGCATTGAAACCACAGCCAAAATCAAAGGCGAGCTTTTAGAGGTGATGGCAGAGCAGGTTGCCTCTGGCCACAGTTGCCAACTGATTGCAAACCTTGATGACTCAGCGATTCGTGAGCTGGTGGCGAAACATGAGAGCTTAGAAGTTGCTTGGTTTGGCACCAACGCTAATGCCGCCTATCGCGCCACGAACTTTGAGATGACTCTGGCTGGCACGAGTTTTGACTTGCACTTGCCTGACATTCAAGGCGCCGACGAAACTTTGCGTGTGAGACTGCAGATTCTTGGCGAACATCACATCATGAATGCCCTGGCGGCCACCGCCGTTGCTGATCGCTTGGGAGTGCCCCGCCGCCAGATAGTTGCAGCACTCGAAAGTGTCGAGCTCGCAGAGCGTTGGCGCATGCAGGTGCTTCGCAGAGCCGATGGTGTTACTGTCATCAACGACGCCTACAACGCCAGCCCAGACAGCATGAAAGCTGCGCTTCAGACTCTGGCTCAACTTGGGCGCCAAGGGCATCGAACCATAGCGGTCTTAGGTGAAATGGCCGAGCTGGGTCACTTTGCCCGCGCCGAACACGACGCAATTGGGCGTCTCGCAGTGCGGTACAACATCGACCAGTTGGTTGTAGTGGGTGAGGCTGCACGACTTATTCATATGGGTGCGAGCCTTGAAGGTTCTTATGATGGCGAATCGAAATATTTCGAGACAGCATCCGAAGCTTTGCACTATCTTCGTGAAAAGCTACTTGCAGGCGATATCGTGTTGGTCAAGTCGTCAAAATCGGCCAACCTGCGATATCTTGGCGATGATTTGATGGAGGTGACAGCGTGAGAGCGATAATGACCGCTGCCGCTATCGGGCTTTTCTTTACACTTTTCGCCACACCTGGCTTCATTTGGTTGTTTCGCAAGTGGCGTTGGGGTCAGTTCATTCGCGATGACGGCCCGCAAAGCCACCACACAAAACACGGCACCCCAACAATGGGCGGCATTGTCATAATTTTGGCCTCAGTGCTTGGCTATTTCGGCGCCAACTTGCTGAACGGCGAAGAACCTACAGCTTCGGGCATGTTGGTTTTGTTCATGATGGTTGGCCTTGGGCTGGTCGGTTTCGCCGACGATTACATCAAAACCCACAAAAAGCGAAGCCTCGGTTTGTCAGGTTGGGCAAAAATGGGCGGGCAAGCTGCGGTTTCGATTGCATTCACATCGATGGCCTTGAACTTGCCCGATTCGCATGGCATCAACCCCGCGTCTACCCGCATTTCGCTATTCCGCGATTTTCCTATCAACTTAGCTTTTGCTGATCACATTGCAGTTTGGGGCCCGATTATCGGCATTGTGCTGGTTCAGGTTTGGTTCTATCTGCTCACCTCTGGCGCTTCAAACGGTGTGAACATTGCCGATGGGCTAGATGGTTTGGCCACTGGCTCATCAATCATGGCAATCGGTGCTTTTGCGGTAATTGGTTTCTGGAAGTTCAATCAAAACTGTTTCAACCCTCGACACATTAGCGGTTGTTACTACGTTCGCGACCCGCTAGATCTCGCGGTAGTAGCGGCAGCTATTGTTGGAGCACTGATTGGCTTTTTGTGGTGGAACACGGCGCCAGCTCACCTTTACATGGGCGACACCGGCTCGCTTGGTTTGGGTGGTGCCTTAGCCGCACTTGCGATTACCTCACGCACTGAGCTTTTGCTGTTGCCTATCGGCGGCATTTTTGTAATCGTGACCGGTTCAGTCATTTTGCAACGGGTCTATTTCAAAATCACCAAAGGCAAACGCATCTTTTTGATGAGCCCGCTGCATCACCATTTTGAACTCAAAGGTTGGGCCGAAGTAACCGTCGTTGTGCGTTTTTGGATCATCGCAGGTCTTTCAGTTCTAGCTGGCATTGGTTTGTTCTATGCCGAATGGTTGAAGCGTTAAAAACAAATGAACACAACCGATTCGTCGCATGACGCTATAAAAAATTTGAATGGTCTAATCAGCTGGCATTCCAATTGGCGTGGGCTTCGTGTTGCGGTTTTAGGTTTAGGCGTTACCGGGTTTTCTGTTGCAGACACGTTGGCTGAGCTGGGTGCTGAGGTGTTGGTGATTGCTGAGAAGGCCGATTCAGACCAGATTGATATTCTTGATGTCATTGGCGTTCCACACGTCATTGGTGCACAGGTAGCTACCGAAGGTCCTGAACTAATCAAGGCGCATAATGCGCAAGTTCTAGTGGTTTCACCAGGGGTTGCACCAAAATCGCCAATCGTAACTTGGGCGCTGAGCAACGGTCTTGCCGTTTGGGTTGATATTGAGCTGGCATGGCGTTTGCGCGATAAGACAAACAAAATAGCCGATTGGATTCTCGTGACCGGCACGAACGGCAAAACCACAACGACTCAACTTGTCGAAGCAATGCTTAACTCTGGTGGCCTCAGGGCCGCAGCTGGGGGCAACATCGGAACCCCGATGCTCGACCTAATGCGCGACCCAATCGGCTACGACACGGTGGTGGTGGAGCTTTCGAGTTTTCAGCTGCACTACTTGGCTGGGGCTGCTTCGCCCGCCCGTGACGCTCTTTCAGGGGCTGCTTCGCCCGCCCGTGACGCTCTTTCAGGGGCTGCTTCGCCCGCCCGTGACGCTCTTTCTGTGGGCGCACCAGCCGCGGGCCAACTTGTGCCGCTGGCAAGCGTGTGCCTCAACTTTGACGATGACCACCTCGATTGGCATGGCAGCTCTGAAGCTTATGGCGAGGCCAAGGCCAAAGTTTATGAAAATACCTTAGTTGCCTGCGTTTATAACGTTCAAGATTCTCGAACCGAGGCGATGGTTGAAAATGCCGACGTCACTGACGGTGCAAGGGCGATCGGTTTCACACTCGGCGCGCCTGGCTTGAGTCAGGTTGGCTATGTTGAAGAGATTTTGGCAGACCGAGCTTTTCTTGACGACCGCAAGAATGCAGCACTAGAAATTGCGACCATCGAAGACATCGAAAACATCGGTGTGGTCACGCCTCACCTATTGGCAAACGTTGCGGCGGCAACCGCGTTAGCCCGAGCGGCAGGCATAGAGCCCTTTGCTATTCGCGAAGCCATTCGCAACTTCAGACTTGACTCGCATCGCATTGAGTTGGTGGGTGAGTGGGGCGAGGTGCGCTGGTTTGACGATTCTAAAGCCACCAACCCGCACGCTGCAGCGGCTTCACTGGCTTCATTTGAAAGCGTTGTTTGGGTGCTCGGCGGCTTGCTAAAAGGTGTTGACATTGCCCCGTTGGTCAAGCGTTTCAAATCAAAACTTCGAGGGGCCATCGTGATTGGTGTCGATCAACAACCGGTGCTTGATGCGTTTGCCGCGGCAGCACCCGACGTGCCAATTTTGGCAGTGAAATCATCCGCTGAAAAATCTTCTGAAAACGCCGTTGCAGTTATGCGAGCTGTCGCTAGCCAAGCCCAAGAGTGGGCTAGCCCTGGCGATGTCGTTTTGCTCGCGCCGGCTGCTGCGTCGATGGACCAGTTCGTCGACTATGCCGACCGAGGCAACACGTTTGCCGAAGCTGCAAGGTGGGTGAACCGCTAATGGCTCGAATTCAGGCACCTAGAGTTAAGGGTTTCAAGCGTTTTAACCTGGTCAGTCTCATCTCGCGCATTTTTGGCCACCAGTCAATCAATTTTTATTGGTTGTTCGGCACCTCGATGTTCATCGTGGTTTTTGGCATGGTGATGGTGCTCTCGAGTTCATCGGTTGACTCACTCACCACCTACAACAACCCCTATTACGTGTTTTTTAGGCAGCTGGGCTTTGGTGCTATCGGTTTTGCGGGTTTGATTCTTATTTCAATCTTGCCGCTCGACAAAATCATGTTCTGGGGGCGCATCTTTTTTGTTGGTGGTCTTGCGTCTCAGTTGCTAGTTTTTAGCCCGCTGGGAGTTTCAGTCGGTGGTAACCGAAACTGGATCAAGGTGTTGGGTGTAACTTTTCAACCTTCAGAGTTCATCAAACTTGGGTTGATTTTGGTGCTCGCAGAGCGACTTGCGAAACAAGAATTTCGCATCTATGACATTCGAGAGTTTCTTTATAGAAGCTGGTTTTGGATCGTTCTGCCTGCTGTAACCCTGGTGGTTTTGGGTAACGACCTCGGCACCACGCTGATTATTGCTCTGATTGCGTTCGGTGTCACCTGGATGACCGGCATTCAAGCTAAACACCTGCGCGGTGTGGCAGCCATTGCCGTTGTGGCGGTGTTTTTTATGATTCAGTTCGGCGCCTCACGGTCGGGTCGCATCAACGCCTGGATCTCACAGGGCAGCGACGATTCGTCAACTTATGCTTGGCAATCGCAACATGGCATTTGGGCTTTGGCGGCCGGCAGTTTCACCGGTGTGGGCTTGGGCAATTCGAAGCTCAAATGGTCTTGGATTCCCGAAGTCGACAACGACTACATTTTTGCAATCATCGGCGAAGAGACTGGTTTGATTGGTGCTGCAATAACGATTTTGCTTTTTGTGACATTGGTGATTTTGATTCGCCGCACTGTGCTTCGCGCCCACAATTCTTATATTCGCAACGCGAGTGTGGGCATTTTGATTTGGATTGGTTTTCAAAGCCTCATTAACGTGTCTGTGGTGGTGCAGAATCTGCCAGTGCTTGGCGTGCCTTTGCCATTGATTTCATCAGGCGGTTCTTCGCTAATTTCAGCGATGCTCGCTATTGGCGTTATGTTGGCGTTTGAACGCCACATGCACCAAGAAGATCTGCAGGGCGGGGCAAAAGTTACCCCGTTAGAGCGTGCTAGAAACCGACGGATGTCACGCCAATGACTCGATTCTTATTAGCCGGTGGCGGCACCGCGGGGCATGTGAACCCAATGTTGGCTTTGGCTGACGCTATTACGCACGATGATTTTGAGCATCGACTTTGGGCGCTCGGAACAGCTGAGGGTCTTGAGGCTCGGTTGGTGCCTGAGCGTGGTTATGCTTTGCTGACGGTTTCTCGTCTGCCTTTTCCGCGACGCATCAACGCTTATGCGTTTGGTTTTTTGGGCAAGTTTTTGGCCGCGGTGAAGCAGGTCGAGGGTTATTTGGTCGAGCACCGCATTGATGTGGTGGTTGGTTTTGGTGGTTATGCGAGCGCGCCAGCATATTTAGCGGCTAGACGCAGGGGAGTGCCGTTTGTGGTTCATGAAGCCAATGCTTTGCCAGGCATGGCTAACCGCTGGGGTGCAAGATTTGCTGCAGCAGTAGCGGTGGCTTTTCACAACACCAAAATCAGCAAAGCTGTTTTTGTGGGAATGCCTTTGCGCCACGAAATTGAAGTCTTGGCTTCGACACCGGCAACTGCCGAGCAACGGGCGGCTGCGCGCCAGCACTTTGGTTTGAGCGCTGACGTGCCAACCCTGCTGGTTACTGGCGGTTCGCTGGGTGCTAGAAGCATCAATGAGGCTGTTGAAGCTTCACGCAACTTGTTTTCAGCCGCGGGCATTCAGGTGTTGCATATTGTTGGCGACCGTTCACCGTTTGAACCTTTGGCCACTAAAGACTATGTTCGCCTGGCTTATTGCAGCGAAATGAACCTCGCCATTCAAAGCGCTGATTTTGCTGTGGCGCGCGCCGGTGCATCAACCGTGAGTGAATTCACCGCGGTCGGTTTGCCAGCGTGTTACGTGCCTTACCCGGTGGGTAACGGCGAGCAAAAGTTTAATGTTGTCGACGTTGTCAGTGCTGGTGGTTCGGTGGTTTGCGCCGACGCAGATTTTTCGACTCAGTATGTTTCAGAAGTGCTGATTCCGATGATCTCGAACACCAGGCAACTTAAAGCCATGGCAGCGATTGCTAAAAAAAGCGGAGTGGCCGACGGCGCTCAGCGACTATTAGAAATGGTCAAGCGAGTTGCAGCAGGCACAGGCAAAGGCTTGGCGTAATCTAGCCATGAGCATTTTTTAAGGACTCCACATGATCAAGCCAGACTTTTCGCAGCCAGTGCCAGCCGACCTTGGCAAAGTGCACTTCATCGGCATTGGTGGCTCAGGCATGAGCGGAATCGCGCGCATTTTGTTGGGCATGGGGCACGATGTTACGGGCAGCGATTTGCGTGACACTTCGAATGTTGCTGCCCTGCGTGAAATTGGCGCCGAAATCTTTATCGGCCATGACGCCGCACACCTTGGCAACCCAGACACTGTGGTTGTCACCTCAGCGCTTTGGCCAACCAACCCTGAATACCTCTTAGCTAAAGAGCGCGGCATTCCAGTGATTCACCGCTCACAGGCTTTGGCTTATCTGACAACTAAAAAACGCCTAATTGCGGTTGCTGGCGCTCACGGCAAGACCACCAGCACTGGCATGATCATCACTGCACTTTTGGAGCTTGGCGATGACCCTAGCTTTGTGAACGGTGGCGTGATTGCTTCTTTGGGTGCAAGTTCGGGCAGTGGGGCTTCAGAGCTATTTGTCATTGAAGCTGATGAATCAGACGGTTCGTTTTTGCACTATGACACAGCGATCGCGTTAATCACGAACGTCGATGCTGACCACCTCGACCACTACGGCAGCGTTGAAGCGTTTGACGCCGAATTTGCCAAGTTTGCAAACGGGGCCAAAGAATTCGTTGCCATCAACAGTGATGACCCGGGCGCGGTTCGAGTCGCAAAACTTTTGCCGGGCAAACGTCTGATTCGATTTGGCGACGCAGCCGATGCGCACTTGCGTTTGCATTCGGTTGATGCCAGCACTGCACAGGTTTCGTTTGCAATCGACTTTGAAGGCAAAACGCTGCGCGCCACCTTGAAGGTTCCTGGCTACCACAACGCAATAAACGCGACCGGCGCTTTGGCGGTGCTCACCGGGCTGGGTTACGACGCAGCTGACGCTCTAGCTGCCATCGCCCGATTTGGTGGCACTGAGCGCCGGTTTGAGTTGCACGGTGAACGCCGCGGAGTCAAAGTTTATGATGACTTCGCCCACCACCCAACCGAGGTTTCGGCAGCTTTGGCTGGCGCTCGCGCAGTTGTTGGCGAGCACAAGATCATCACCGTTTTTCAGCCTCACCTTTATAGTCGCACTCGCCTGATGGCCAAAGAGTTTGCAGCTGCGTTGGCGGCCAGCGACGAAGTTGTCGTGCTCGACATTTATGCCGCGCGCGAAGACCCTGAGCCAGGTGTGACGGGCGCTTTGGTTTCGAACGCGTTCGCTAACCAGGCTCAGGTTCACTACGTTGAGAATTGGCATGATGCCCCGGCCGTGGCAGCTAGCCTCGCCGGCGAGGGTGACTTCATCATGACGATGGGCTGTGGCGACGTGTATCGCATGGTTCCTGAGTTGCTTGAGGCGTTAGAGAAATAAGTTTTGAAGAAACCCACTTCACGCGCAAACCTGAATGCAGACAAAAAGCCAACCAAGTCGAATGGGCTGGTTCGTGCCTTGCGGCCGCCGGTCGAGGCTAAGCGGCGGCCGGTCGTGGCTAACGCAGCCAAGTCGTCTGCAATAAATCCAGCTACTTCGAAAGCTATTAAGTCTGCGCGCAAAAAACCAGACAGCAATCAGATAACTCGCGAGCAAATTCGGGCCGAGCGTGAACGTTTGCTTTTGGTGCGCGCTAGCAGCCGTTCTTCAAAGCGCAATTCTTTGAGACAAGTCAACCGCGAAGCCAAGCGCTTTGGTCGCAATCGCCGCAGGGTCAGGGCTTTTCGCATAGCCGGCGTTTCGGCTTTTGCGGCTTTGATTGCTCTGGTTCTGGCTTCACTTTTCACTCCGCTACTAGCTATTCAAAAAATTGAAGTCTCAGGGCTCAAGCGCATTTCGACCAGCGATATTTTGACCGCCGTGGCACCTCAGGTTGGCGTGCCGCTAACTATGGTTAGCACCGACAAGATTGCCGCTGAACTTTCAAATTTCAAGCTCATTGAGAGCTTTTCAACTGTGGCTCTGCCGCCTCACACTTTGCAGTTAAGAATTATTGAACGTCAGCCGGTCTGCATTGTGACTATTGCAGGTGTCAATCACCTTTATGACGTGGCCGGGGTCGAGTTGGGTCAAGCTAAGGCAAGTGATCGATACCCGGTGGTATCGATTAGTGGTTCACCAAAAAATAGCAAGAACTTTGCTGACGCAATTCAGGTGCTGCTGTCGTTGCCAGTCACTTTGGTGCATCGAGTTGCGGTAGTTGAGGCACGGTCTCAAGACAACGTGTTGATTCAGCTCAAGGGTTTGGCGGGGCAGCAGATTATCTGGGGCGACTCGTCGAAGTCTGCTCTTAAGGCCAAAGTTTTAGCTTCGCTGATTAGGCATGTGCGTCGAAGTCAGATTGCCACCATCGATGTTTCGGCGCCGACGGCACCTGTGGTTCGCTACGGCAACTAGTGACCTTAAAGCTTCAGTTGAAGCCTTAATGCGACACGCCCAAGCGCTTAGCAACTAATTGCCTCATGCCGTTTTACCTTCATGTCGAATAGTTAGAAAGTAAGAAACGTTAACGTTCAGGTTGATGTTTAAGCTTTTTACTCAATGCTCGGAGGAACCGTGAACACAGTGCCAGCAGCAGGCAGCTTTAGTCGCCAAGTAGTCATCAAGGTCGTTGGTGTCGGTGGCGGCGGCGTAAACGCCGTGAACCGCATGCTAGACGCAGGCATGCGTGGCGTCGAGTACATCGCCCTGAACACTGACGCTCAGCAGCTTTTGCTCAGCCAGGCTCACGTGAAACTCGACATTGGTCGCGAAATTACTCACGGCCTCGGCGCCGGTGCCGACCCAGAAGTTGGCCGCCGCGCAGCCGAAGACCACGAAGACGAGATCGAAGCCCTGCTTAAAGGTGCTGACATGGTCTTTATTACAGCAGGCGAAGGCGGCGGCACCGGCACTGGTGCGGCACCAATCGTTGCCAAAATCTCAAAGCGCCTAGGTGCGCTAACTGTTGGCGTAGTAACCCGCCCATTCAACTTTGAAGGCAAGCGCCGTGCCGAACAGGCCGAAAAAGGCATTGAAAATCTGCGCGCCGAAGTCGATGCACTAATAGTTGTGCCAAATCAGCGTTTGCTAGAGATGCAAGACAAAAACGTTGGCTTCGTTGAAGCTTTTGGAATCGCCGACACAGTTCTTCGCGCTGGCGTTCAAGGAATCACCGATCTGATCATCACGCCGGGTCTGATGAACACAGACTTCAACGACGTTAAGTCGGTTCTTCAGGGTTCTGGCTCAGCAATCATGGGTATTGGTGTTGCCAAGGGTGAAGACCGTGCAATTAGAGCAGCCGAGCAGGCCGTGACCAGCCAGCTGCTCGAAAGCACCATCGATGGTGCCAACGGAGTTTTGCTTCAGATTCAAGGCCCTTCAGACATCGGTCTGCTCGAGATGGACCAAGCAGCAACATTGGTCAAAGAAGCCGTTGCCGACGGAGCAACAATTATTGTTGGCACGACCATCGATGACACACTTGGTGACGAGGTTCGGGTCATTGTTATTGCAGCCGGTTTCGATGCGGTTGCCGTTCGCAGTTCAGATAGCCCACGCCGCAGTCCTTTCGCCTCGGGCTCACCACTAGATGCTTTCACCTCGACTGGCTCAAGTGCTTCATATGCAAAGCCAAGCTTCGCAACCGCTAGCTCAATTGCAGCGTCAGCCGAAGACACTGAGTCAATCGAAGGGCTAGACCCAATAGTTGAGGGTCAAGACGAAGCCAAGCCGGTTTCAGCAGCTGAAGTTCTAAGCGCTGAATCACACCCCGCCACCAAACCGACACAACAAGTCTTTGGCGACGACCTTGACCTACCTGACTTCTTGCTCAACTAGCGGTCTAGCTGACCGCTACGCCAAGGCGATCCAAAATATTGCCGACGCCGAACGAGACGCTCAGGTTACTGCTGGCTCAACCAAACTCATAGTGGTTTCTAAAACGCACCCCGCCGAGTTAGTGCTCGAGCTGATGCAACTCGGTTCAAGCGACTTTGGTGAAAACCGCGACCAAGAAGCATCGCCAAAAGCGGCAGCTGTCGCCCAAAGCGTTGCAGAAGCCAGAGCCAACCAGACTTTCAGCGGCCCAGATGCCGCCTGGCACTTTATCGGGCAACTGCAGTCAAACAAAGTCAAATCAGTGCTGCGATACGCCAGTTCGATACATTCCCTCGACCGACCAAGCCTGCTTAAAGCGCTGGTCAAAGAGCTCGCCACCCAAGAAACCAAAAATCGGCTGCCAGTGTTCATCGAGCTCAACCTGACTGGTCAACCCGAACGCGGCGGCATCTTGCCCGAGAATCTGATCGAATTTGCCACCGAAGTTTGCAGCCACGACACACTCAAACTTGAAGGCGTTATGGGTGTCGCCGGTCTCGACGTTGAACCGGCATTTGACTTCGATCGCATTCGCAAATCGAGTGAACAACTGCAAACCATTGCCCCTGACGCCAAATATATTTCTGCAGGAATGTCGAACGACTACGAAATCGCAATACGACACGGCGCGACACACGTTCGCATTGGCACGTCAATCACGGGCAAACGCGAATATTCGGTTTAATCTAGCGATATTAAAGCTTTTAATCCGAGTTATAGGAGCACCACATGTCAGTAGTGTCATTTGCCAAGAACTTCTTCGGTATCGAGGAGGGTCAGCACGATGAACTGCCTACCCGTGAAGCGATTCCGATCTCGAGCCGACAGGCGTTTCGTCCAGCCGCAGTTCAAAAGAACAAAAGAGCGCAGGTCTATGAAATGAATGAAATCTTCACCATCGATGTGAGCTCATATCAGGGCGATGCGGCACGAATTGGTTCGGAATATCGTGACGGCAAGACCGTGATTGCAAACCTCGGCGAAATGACTGCAACTGAAGCTCGACGAGTTATCGACTTCATCATGGGTCTAACATTTGCGCTTGATGGCGAAGCTCGTCGCGTCACCGAAAAGGTTTATCTTCTAGCACACGCCGGCGTTGCCATTGAAGGCGAATCATCGGCCGAAAGCAACAACGAGGCCGACGCTCTCTTTATTCGCCCATAGTCGTGCTGATACTTGGCTTAGTGCTTTGGTGGGCGCTCAGAGTCTATAGTTTGGTTCTGGTAGCCCGCATAATTCTTGACTGGGTGCGGGCCTATAACCCTTCTTGGCGACCTAGCGGATCCCTTTTTGTTGCCGCCGGAGTGCTTTATGCACTAACCGACTGGGCGCTTGCGCTAGTGCGCAAAGTGATTCCGCCGCTGCGATTAGGCCCCATAGCTTTAGACCTCGGCGCTATAGTTTTGTTTTTTGCGATCGGGCTGCTTCAGACGCTCATCAGCAATTTTCTGCTTTGACATGTGATTTTGGGTTAAACTAAAACCCAAATGCCTTTTCGGCTATGCGAATCGAAAGTAGAGCAAAATGCCATTGACTCCCGAAGACGTTGTCAACAAGCGATTTCAACCAACCAAGTTTCGTGAAGGTTATGACCAAGACGAAGTTGATGACTTTCTTGATGAAATCGTCGTTGAGCTTCGTCGTCTGAACCAAGACAACGAAGACCTTCGCCAGCGCCTAATGGCTTCAGAAGGTCGCATTTCTGAGCTGCAGCGCACCGGCGCCGGCATGGCTGGGCAACTCGGTTCAGCAGCCCCATCTGTTCCGGTCGCAACCCCAGTGCCTGCCTTCAGCGCTTTTCCTGAGGCAACCAGTGACCCAAGCGGTCTCGACTCGGGCAACAACACCAACAACTTGCTTCAGCTGGCCCGCAAACTGCACGACGAGCACGTTCGCGAAGGTCTTTCAAAACGTGACTCACTCATTGCCGAGGGTCACGCCACCGCAGCCCGTTTGGTTCGCGAAGCAGAGGCTCAGCACCGCGCCGACTTTAGCAACCTAGAGCGCGAAAAAGCTCTCGTAGAACACGCTATTCAAGAACTCAAGAGTTTCGAGCGTGAATACCGCGCCAAGCTAAAAAACTACATTCAGGGCCAACTCGATGACCTCGATCAGGCTGGTTTCACTGCCAACCCTGGCGCTAACCCGGCCACCGGCACAAACCCTGCAATCACTTCTGGCTTTAGCAACCCAACCGGTAGCTACAACCTTGGCCTTTAGGCCTTAGGCTGCCGCTTGTGTCAACGCCGCTAGCTTCAACGCGCCGTTCGCTCTGGTTTTTTAGTTTTGCAGCGCTAATCGTTTTGATTGACCAAGCAGCCAAAGCGATTGTGTTAGCCAACCTTGAACCCGGTCGATACTACGACGCAATTGGTTCAGTGCTGCGCTGGTACCTAGTTCGAAATGATTCAGCTGCGTTCTCGCTTGGCGGGGGAGTCACCTGGGCTTTTACTCTTTTTTCTGCGGTGGCCGCTGTTGCTGTGATCTGGGCGAGTCAGAGAATTCAAACTCGTTCCTGGGCGATTTCAGCCGGGGTGCTTTTAGGTGGCATTTTGGGCAACCTCATCGACCGCGTTAGCCGCGATCCGGGGTTTCCGAACGGACACGTAATCGATTTCATTTCGCTGCCATTTAACTTCGCAATTTTTAACCTCGCTGACAGCGCAATCGTCGTCGTGGCAATCATTACCGTGATTCGCATAATGCGCGGCGAACGTTTGGGCAAATGACCGCTGTCAATGAAAGCCGTTATGTGCCGGTGCCGCCGGGCATTTCAGGCGAACGAGCTGACGCCGGTTTAGCGAAGCTTCTCGGGCTCTCTCGGGCGGCTGCAGCCGAAATGCTGCAGCAAGGTTTGGTTACCCAAAATGGCAAAACAATAGGCAAATCAGACAAATTAGTTGTCGATGCCATGCTCAGCATTGAGATGCCTGAAATAAAAAACCGCTTAGAAATTCACCCCGATCACGTCGAAGGCTTCGGCATAATTTTTCAAGACGACGACATCGTGGTCGTCGACAAACCTGCCGGGGTTGCCGCCCACCCTTCAGTCGGCTGGGATGGCCCAACAGTGCCCGGCGCACTCTTGGCGTTGGGAATACAAATTTCTACTTCGGGCGCCGCCGAACGTCAGGGAATCGTTCAGCGACTAGACGTTGGCACCAGCGGTCTAATGGTTTTAGCCAAAAGCGAGGTTGCATATTCGCGGCTCAAGCAAGCTTTTCGCGACCGAGCAGTTCACAAGATCTATCACGCCATAATTCAAGGCCACCCAGACCCGTCGGCGGGCACTTTCGACGCGCCGATTGGGAGGCATCCGAAAGCTGAATTTAAATTCGCTGTGATGCAAGATGGCAAACCATCGGTAACCCACTACAAAACCCTTGAAGCTTTTCGCTCAGCAACTTTGGTCGAAGTCAACCTTGAAACCGGCCGCACCCACCAGATTCGCGTGCATTTCTCGGCTTTCAAGCACCCGCTGGCTGGCGACACAATGTATGGCGCCGACCCCACCCTGGCAACAAAGCTCGGGCTTGACCGCCAGTGGTTGCACGCAGTTGAGTTGAGCTTCACTCACCCGACCAGTGGCGAGGTTGTTACTTTTCACAGCGAATACACGCCTGAGTTGGTGCGCGCACTCGAGGTGCTTCGGGGCTAGTGTTTAAGCACCGCCAACCGCTCGCAAGAAAGTCTCACCGCTGTGTCTAAAGACGACTCGTTTGTTCACCTTCACGTGCACACCGAATACAGCATGCTCGACGGCGCAGCGCGTGTTAAACCCCTGATCAAAAAAGCTGTTGAGCTTGGAATGCCAGCAATCGGCATCACTGACCACGGCAACAACTTTGGCGCATATGACTTCTATAGCACTGCCAAAGACAATGGCATAAAGCCGATTATTGGCATCGAAGCATATCTAACTCCAGGCACGCACCGCAGTGATCGAACCCGTGTGCGTTGGAGTGACGGCGGCGACGACGACGTTTCGGGCAGCGGTTCATACACTCACATGACAATGTTCGCCCAAAACACTGAAGGCATGTTCAACCTGTTCAGGTTGTCTTCGTTGGCTTATCTCGAGGGCTTCTATATGAAGCCCCGCATGGACCGCGAATTGCTTGCGAAATATGGCAAAGGAATTATCGCCACCACCGGATGCGCTTCGGGCGAGATTCAAACTCGCATTCGGCTCGGGCAATATGATTTGGCGTTGCAAGCTGCCGCCGACTATCGCGACATTTTTGGCAAAGAAAACTTTTTCAACTGCCATTTCCTGAGGCTTGAATTCTTTGATGATCAGCGAAAGTTTTTCGTATATTTCCTTCAACCGGGAAGGCGTGGTTTCATCGACAGGAATGTCCTTA
>CAISOV010000100.1 GCA_903887175.1 uncultured Micrococcales bacterium | reverse complement strand
CACCTACAACGGCATTAAGTTTTCGCGCGCTGGCGCCCGGGGCATTAGCCTTGACACCGGCTTGGCTGCGATTCGTGACCGGGCAAAAATTTATTTGGCTGAAGGCATAGCCGAAGTTGATGAACCTGGCAGCTACCGTGACGAGCACATTCTTGCAAAATATGCCGCCTATTTGCGTGAGTTGGTTGATTTGAGTGGCATTCGCCGGCTCAAGATTGTGATTGATGCTGGCAACGGCATGGGCGGCATGACCGTGCCGGCAGTGCTTGGCAATGCTTGCGATTTGGGTCAGCTGCCGCTTGAGATTGTTCCGCTATATTTCGAACTCGATGGCAGTTTTCCGAACCACGAAGCGAACCCACTCGACCCTAAAAACCTTGTCGATTTGCAAAAAGCTGTGGTCGAACACGGTGCAGATTTGGGTCTGGCCTTTGATGGCGACGCTGACCGTTGCTTTGTGATCGACGAAAAAGGCGAGCCGGTAACCCCATCGGCGGTAGCTGCAGTGGTTGCCCGTCGTGAGATTGCTCGTGAGCGTGCTAGCCACCCAGACGCTGACATCACGGTGCTCTACAACCTAATCACCTCACGCATCGTTGCTGAAACCATCGAGGCCGATGGTGCAACCGCGGTTCGAACCAAGGTCGGTCACTCACTGATCAAAGACCAGATGGCTGCGACCAACGCAATTTTCGGTGGCGAACATTCAGCACATTACTATTTCAGAGACTTCTGGGGTGCCGACAACGGAATGCTCGCGGCAATGCACGTGCTTGCTGAGTTTGGTGCGCAGGCCGCACCACTTTCTGAGTTTGCTCGCCAATACAACCCATATTTCTTGAGCGGCGAGATCAACTCAACGGTCGGCGATGTGTCGGCCGCAAAGGCTCGAGTGCAATCAGCGTTTGCTGAGCGTGCCGATTTCGAAGAGTTCGACGGAATCACTGTCACCGGCCGCGATGCTGGCGAGGGTTCTTGGTGGTGGTTCAACGTTCGCGCGTCAAACACCGAACCGCTGTTGCGTCTGAACGTTGAAGCTCGCGACGAGGCTGTAATGGCCGCAATTCGTGATGAGGTTTTGGCGCTAATTCGCCAAGGCTAAAACTTTTCGCCGCACAAAAAAGGTAACGATTTGGCAAATGTCAGAGATAATTGACAAATGCTTAATTCAACGCGCACCACGTTTGACTTCAAAGTCGCCGACCTCTCACTTGCTGAGGCTGGCCGTCACCAGATTCGTCTGGCCGAGAACGAAATGCCGGGCCTCATGGCCATTCGCGACGAATACGCTCCGAGCCAACCGCTAGCCGGCGCTCGCATTGCCGGCTCACTTCACATGACGGTGCAAACGGCAGTTCTCATCGAAACTTTGGTTGCACTTGGTGCTCAGGTTCGTTGGGCTAGTTGCAACATTTTTTCAACTCAAGATGAGGCAGCGGCAGCCGTTGTTGTTGGTCGCGACGGCACAGCCGAAGCCCCAACCGGCACTCCGGTGTTTGCTTGGAAAGGCGAGAGCCTTGAAGAATATTGGTGGTGCACCGATCGCATTTTTGACTGGTCGGCCGAAGCCACCGCTGCTGGCGCCCAGTTCACTGGCCCAAATTTGATTTTGGATGACGGCGGCGACGCCACACTTTTGGTTCACAAAGGTCGCGATTTTGAGTTGGCCGGTTCAGTGCCTGCAACCGGTGTTGACGACAGCGAAGAATACGGTGTGATTTTGCAGTTGCT
>CAISOV010000099.1 GCA_903887175.1 uncultured Micrococcales bacterium | reverse complement strand
GCCCGGCTGAGGGCCAAAACCGCGGCCGCCAAAACCACCACCGAATGGGTTGCCGCCACCAAAGCCGCCACCGCCACCGCCAAAAATGTTGCTGAAGACATCTTCGAAGCCGCCAGCACCTTGACCGGGGCCGCCCGCGCCTTGGGTAAATCGAGCACCGCCACCCATAGCTCGAACAGCATCGTATTCTTTGCGTTGTTCTGCATCACTCAATACTGAGTAGGCTTCACTTATTTCTTTGAAGCGCGCTTCGGCTTTGGAATCGCCAGGGTTTGAATCCGGGTGAAATTGGCGTGCAAGTTTGCGATAGACCTTTTTTAGTTCGGCTTCGCTAACGTCTTTAGCAACACCAAGAATCTTGTAGAAGTCTTTGTCGAACCAGTCTTGACTAGCCATGTGAGCTTACCCTTCGGCAGGAATAAAGACTGCCACTTTTGCTGGGCGAATCACGCGATCACCAAGTGTGAAACCTTGCTCGATCACATCGCCCACGGTGTTTTCGGTGACCTCTGGGTTTGGCAGCTGCACGAGTGCATCGTGAAGTTCGGGGTTGAACTTCTCGCCTTTTTCGCCAAACGCCTTGAGGCCGAACTTGTCGCCGGCCGCACGAATCTTGGTTGCAACCGCAGCAAATGGTGAACCGTCTAGGTCACCGTGAGCCTCGGCGCGCGACAAGTCGTCTAGAGCTGGCAAGAATGCGCGAAGCACTTCGGCGATTGCGCTGTTGCGAGCTAGGTCACGGTCACGGTCAACACGATTCTTGTAGTTCACAAACTCGGCCTGCAGACGTTGAAGGTCGGCTAGCAGCTCGGCTTCTTTGTCGATAGCGTTGTTCAAGTCAGCTAGCTCTTGGTCGAGGTCATCGAGTGCCGGTGCAGCACCCGGGTCTTGCGACTCGGGTGCTACCTCAGCTTCTGAACCCTCGGCTTGCGCGTCGAATTCTTCGGCCATTACTTGCCGTCTTCTTCGTCAACAACTTCGGCGTCAACAACGTCTTCGCCGTTGGCTTCGGCCGCAGCTTCGCCTTCGGCTGGGGTTGCCGCATAAATTGCTTCGCCTAGTTTCTGCTGTGACTCGACCAGGGTGTCATAGGCAGTCTTGACTGCGTCGTTATCTTCGCCGGCGAGCGCAGTTTTTAGAGCGTCAACGTCGGCCTGAACCGAAGTCTTGACGTCTTCTGGCAGCTTCTCGTCGTTTTCTTTGATGAGTTTTTCGATGCCATAGACAAGCTGCTCTGCGCTGTTGCGAATTTCTTGCTCTTCGCGACGCTTCTTGTCTTCGGCTGCGTGCTCTTCAGCTTCGCGAACCATGCGCTCGATGTCTTCTTTTGGCAAGCTGCCGCCACCGGTGATGGTGACTGATTGCTCTTTGCCGGTGCCTTTGTCTTTCGCCGAAACGTGCACGATGCCGTTTGCGTCGATGTCGAATGTGACCTCAACCTGTGGCACGCCACGAGGTGCTGGTGCGATGCCGGTTAGTTCGAAGTTGCCGAGTGACTTGTTGTCGCGGGTGAACTCGCGCTCGCCCTGATAAACCTGAATCGAAACCGATGGCTGGTTGTCAGCTGCGGTCGAGAAGGTTTCGCTTCGCTTGGTCGGAATAGCGGTGTTGCGTTCGATTAGCTTGGTCATGATGCCGCCGACAGTTTCGATGCCTAGTGATAGCGGGGTTACGTCGATTAGAAGAACGTCTTTGCGCTCACCTTTTAGAACACCGGCCTGAAGCGATGCACCAACGGCTACTACCTCGTCAGGGTTTACGCCCTTGTTCGGTTCACGGCCACCGGTCAGGCTTTTGACTAGCTCGCTGATTGCTGGCATGCGGGTTGAGCCACCGACCAATACAACGTGGGCGATGTCGGCAACTTTAACGCCGGCTTCTTTAATTACGTCGTTGAATGGTTTTTTGGTGCGGTCAACCAGGTCGGCAGTCATCTGCTCAAACTGTGCACGGGTGAGAGTTTCGTCGAGGTTGGCTGGGCCGTTTTCGGTTAGTGAAAGGTATGGCAACTGAATGCTTGCCTGAGTGGCCTGTGACAACTCTTTCTTGGCTTGCTCGGCTGCTTCTTTTAGACGCTGTAGCGCGATCTTGTCTTTCGACACGTCAACACCGGTGGTCTCTTTGAACTTCTTTACTAGGTGCTCAACAATGCGTTGGTCCCAGTCGTCGCCGCCGAGGCGGTTGTCGCCTGAGGTTGCGCGAACCTGAATGGTCGAGAAGTCGTCGTCTTTGCCAACCTCTAGCAACGAAACGTCAAAGGTTCCGCCACCAAGGTCGAACACAAGAATTAGCTCGTCTTCTTTGCCTTTGTCGAGGCCGTAGGCCAACGCAGCTGCGGTTGGCTCGTTGATAATGCGCAACACGTTGAGGCCTGCGATTTCGCCAGCGTCTTTCGTTGCCTGACGCTCTGCGTCGTTGAAGTATGCCGGAACAGTGATTACAGCATCGGTCACAGCTTCACCCAAGTAGGTCTCGGCGTCGCGCTTTAGCTTGGCCAAGATGCGCGCGCTGATTTCTTGTGGGGTGTATTTTTTGTCGTCAACCGCGAAGGTCCAGTCGGTGCCCATGTGGCGCTTGACTGATGCGATGGTGCGGTCAACGTTGGTGACGGCTTGGCGTTTTGCGGTTTCGCCTACCAAGATCTCGCCGTCTTTGGTGAATGCTACGACCGATGGTGTGGTGCGAAAACCTTCGGCGTTTGCGATTACCGTTGGTTCGCCACCTTCGAGAACGGCTACTGCCGAGTTGGTGGTTCCGAGGTCAATGCCTACTGCACGAGCCATGTGGTGTCTCCTTGTTTGTTTCTTTATTACGGATAGGTGGTGCTTCGGCTCAAAGTTGAGCCGATTTGACTCAAGTTTCGCATGCCTGTTTGCGAGTGTCAAGTTTTTGCGGCCAAAGTTGAGTCAAGTTCACTCAACCTTAAGTTTTCGCGTCAGGTTGAACTTGAGGCGAACTCGTGGCAAACCCGATGGCAAAACGTAATCAAAGTTGAAATGTTTTTCGCTAACCTAAAGCCATGACTGTTAGCAATGGCGCAACAACCTCTAGCCCCAATCAGCTACTCACGCCCGGCAGGCGCAAACTTGCTACCTGGTCTTGGGCGGTTTGGGACTGGGCCGAGCAGCCCTACCCCACCATTATTCAAACCTTCATCTTCGCCACCTATTTGGCATCAGACTATTTCGGCAAACCCGATGACATCTCGGCTCAGATCGGCGCATTTAACGTCGTGGCCGGCATCATCGTTGCACTAACAGCGCCGATGTTTGGCCGCCGCAGCGACAACAACGGCACCCGCAAACGCTGGCTGCTGATCAACACCGCGATTCTCATAGCAATCACAGCGGCTTCATATTTTGTTATGCCCAACCCGAGTTTCTTAGTGTTCGGCTTGGCTCTTTATGCAATCGGCAACGTGGTGCAAGAAATCTCGTTCATCAACTACTACGCGATGCTGCCACAACTGGTTAGCAAAAAGCACGTTGGCAAAGTTTCAGGCTTTGCCTGGGGTCTGGGTTATGTCGGCGGCATCATCTTGCTGCTTATGGCACTGGTCGGTTGGGTCTTGCCACCCAAAGCTACTCCGCCAGAGGCAACCTGGTTCAACATCACCACAGTCAACGCCGAGAACATTCGTTTCATCTTTTTGTTAGCAGCCGCATGGATGTTGCTGTTCACGATTCCGTTAGCAATTTTTGTGCCAGAAATTCAGGCCAAAACTCAAGGCCGCAAAGAAACCATCGTCGAGAGCTATCGCGGCTTGATTAGCCAAGTCATTGACCTGGGCAAGCGCTCGCCCGACGCCTTGAAGTTCTTGATTGCCTCGGCGATTTATCGTGACGGCCTGGCAGGTGTATTCATTTATGGCGCCATCTTGGGCAAAGTTGTTTTTGGCTTTGACACCACACACGTGATCTATTTCGGCATCGCGGCAAACATCGTGGCCGCACTTGGCGCGGCTCTAGGCGGTTGGCTCGACGATAAAATCGGCACCAAAAACACCATCGTGGGTTCGCTGGTCGGACTTATTCTGGCCGGCACTTTCGTTTTCGTGGGCGCTATCAGCTGCGGTGATGCTCTTGCGAACACCTGGATCTATTGGATCGGCGGTCTTGCGCTTTGCCTCTTCGTTGGCCCAGCCCAAGCCTCAAGTCGCACCTTTGTCGCGCGCTTCACTCCGGTTGGTCGCGAAGGCGAAATCTATGGCCTGTATCAAACCACGGGTCGAGCCGCATCGTTTATGAGCTCGCTATTTTGGACTCTTTCGATCGCGATTGTGGGTCTTTTCATTGGCTCAGGTGCAACCATTTATGGCATCTTGGGCATCATTGTGGTCTTGGTGTTTGGTCTAGTGCTGCTGCTTCGCGTGCATCCAGAGCCAAAAATCGCCGACTAGGCTCAGCGCTGCAGTTTTGTAGCAACCACTAATCAGCTTTAGCGCTCAAGCCATTGACTTTTAGCACCAGGTGAACATAGGTGAGGTCTGCCCAGCTAAACCAACCGCGCGTGAACTTAGCCGGGTTGTCAACGTTGACCGACTCGTGCACGCGACCAGTGCCCGCATCGGTTGACTCAATCAGCATCAGGCAGCGATTTGATTCTTCGAGCTCGGTGGCGGTCAAGCCTTGAATGGCCAATGCCAACGGCCAAATGTTGCGGCGCGGAGTGTGCGAGCTATTGAGGCCGGCCAAAAATCTGCCCTCGATGAAACGCGGGTTGAGGCGACTGAAAATCCACTCGCGAGTCAGCAGGTAGGTTGGGTCGTCAGGCGAACACCACCCTAAATAAGGCAACGACAACAAGCTCGGAACATTTGGGTCTTCGGTCAAAATCTGACCACCGTGGCCATCAATCTCAAAGGCATAAATTGCTCCGGCGATGTCACCAACTTCACGCACCACTGTGCCGTGTTTGTGCACGGCCGCCCCGATGGTTGCACCGAGTGCGGTGGCTTTAGCCGCGAGCTCAGCCCGCCCAAAGTTTGCGGCAACCTCAGCCAGTTGAATCAACACCACCGACGCGTGGGCGTTTGCCGGAATCAAATAAGGCAACACGCAAGCATCGTCGCTAGGTCTAAAACCAGACCAACTCAAACCAACCTTGGTCGCGTGAGGTGCACCATAGCCGCGGTGACTTAGGTAATCGCGCCGCGGAGCATACCTTCGCACAAACCGATAACTTTTGCGGTCATGGTCGAGCTCAGTTTCGATGATGCCCACCGCCAGGGTGGCGGCGCGCCAAAATCGGTCATCTAAGTGGTCTTGGTAATCTGTCACCTTATATAGACGTATCGCAAGGTCGATAAAAGCGGCCAGCGAATCAAGTTCATATTTGCGCTCAAACACCCAAGGGTTTTGATCTTTAAAATCTTTGTGCCAACCGTGCCCGTTGGGGGCTTCGTTAAAAGCGTTTGCATAGGGGTCGATCAAAACGTATTCTGCTTGACGACGACTAACCGCACCAATGATCTCTTCAACCTCGCCGGTGCCGTCGCAAGCCGCGAGCATCGGCCGCAACTGCCAGGTGCTGTCGCGCAACCACATCGCAGGAATGTCGCCGGTCGACACAAAAATCGTGCCATCTTCAAGGCGTTTTAAGGCAAGTTCGAAAAGTCTTTCAATGGCCTCGGTGGCTCTAATAAAACGTTCGGGGGTGTCACGCTTTTCAAGTTCGGCCAGCAAATTGCGCACCGCTAGCGGAACCCTCATAACGTTCTAGTTGTTTTGCTCGAGCGGGTCGTTGCCAACGTCAGCTCGATAAAAGTTCAAGAAACTGCGAGACGCGGTTGGGCCACGCTGACCCTGGTAGCGCGAGCTATATTTAGCCGAACCATAAGGGTGTTCCGCAGGGCTAGAAAGCTGAAAGAAGCAAAGCTGGCCAATCTTCATTCCTGGCCAAAGCTTGATTGGCAAGGTTGCCACGTTTGAAAGCTCAAGCGTGACGTGACCGGTGAAACCAGGGTCGATAAAGCCAGCAGTTGAGTGGGTTAGCAAACCAAGGCGACCCAGCGAAGACTTGCCTTCTAATCGTGCAGCAATGTTGTCTGGCAGGCTAACAAACTCAAAAGTTGAACCCAGCACGAACTCACCAGGGTGCAAAATAAACGGCTCGTCGGCAGCAACCTCAACAAAACGAGTTAGGTCAGGCTGGTTTTCGGCAGGGTCAATCACCGGGTGCTTGTGATTGTCAAAAAGACGAAAGAATCTGTCAAGGCGAACATCCATGCTCGAAGGCTGTAACAAGCCCATTTCGAGTGGGTCGAGGCCAATGCGGCCGGCTTCAATTTCGGCGCGGATATCGCGGTCTGACATAAGCATGCCTCTAGATTACCGCCTAACTCATCAACCCGTGAGGCATTACAACTCACCAACTTTAAGGCAAACTATAGAGGTGCCAAAAACCAAGCGAGAACTAGCTGGTCTGCCCAGCCAAAAGGCTAGCAGCCTTGACCCGTTGCTCTCGGGTCAGCTGCCGAACCTCGAAGGTTTGCCGCACAACCGGCTAGCACTGGTAGCAAGTGCAGCCACCGCTCGCCTCGGCCACCTGTTCCCCCGCTGGATTCGCCGCAACATTGACGCCGACTGGGGCGTCAACGGCCCGCGCACAATGCTGCTCGTGATTGTCACAAAACACGGCAAGCTGACGATGAGTCAGGCCGCTCGCATTCTTGATGTAACACCGCGGGCAATCACCGGCCTCGTAGACGGCTTGGCGGCTGAAGGTTTTTTGCGGCGCGAACACGACGAGAACGACAAGCGTGTTGTGCACATTTTGCCCACCGAATTGGCGGTTGAAAAAGCTAACAAGCTTTTGCCACAACACGAATCGCGTTTTGCCGAGCTTTTCGAGGTTTTTAGCGCTGATGAACTTAGCACTTTTATAAAACTAATCAGCAAACTGTCGACTCGAATCAAAACCGATATAAACGCCGGTGATGCGGCCGAAGAGAAAGACGCCGAGTGACCGAAGCAACTGGTTTTAGCCTTGAAAAGTTTTTAGCCTATTCAGATCAGTTGCGAATCAACCTTGATGCCAGACCCGAAGTTGTTGGTCTGGTGTTTTTAGGTTCAGCAGCTGACACTTCGAGAGCAGACCAGTGGAGCGACCACGACTTTTTTGTCATCAGTGTTGATGAGCAAGCCGAGGCGCTGCGACAAAACCTTGACTGGTTGCCCAACTTTGATTTGATTTCGATTGCCGTGCGTGAGACTGATCACGGCCTCAAAGTTGTCTATCAAGACGGTCAGGTTTTAGAGTTTGCAGTGTTCAAAGACTCTGAACTTGACACGGTTTCTGCCGGTGAATTTGCCGTAGCGCTTGACAAGTGCAACTTGCAACAGCGCATGCAGGCAAGAGCCGAAAAGTCGATTTCAAAGCCGGCAAATCTAAAGAACGAGTTCGAGCTATTTTTGTGCCAGCTTTTGATAGGTGTGGGCAGGGCGAGGCGCGGCGAGCAACTCATCGCGGGGCAACACATCAGAAGCTGGGCGATTAACAATCTGCTTGGGTTAGTGCGACTAACCCTGCCACCGGTTGAAGGCACCGAAGCGCTGGCAGATAATTTCACTCGCTATCGCCGCTTCGAAAAGCAATACCCTGCTCTTGGCGCGCAGATTGAAGCCGCCCAGCAATTGCCCCTTGAAGCTTGCGCTCGCGCCCTTTTGAACCTTGCACTCGAAGTTTGTGGCGAGGCGCTAAGCGCTGAACATTTGCAGCAGGTTTATGTGATTCATCACCGATTGGGCTGGATCTAATCAACACCGGAACCAAAAAGAGGCTCAGGCGCAAAAGCAACTAGGGTGCCTAGTGACCAAGACCGAGTTTGTCATAAACCCGCTTGAGCCACTTTGGTGCCCACCAGTTGAAATCGCCAAATAGTCGCATCAACGCGGGCACCAGCAGCGCTCGCACAATTGTTGCGTCGAGCAAAATCGCAAAGGCAACACCCAAGCCAAGCATTTTCATGATGCTCACGTCGATGATTGTGAAAGCAAAGAAACTAACTGCTAGCACAAATGCAGCGGTTGTGATGATTCGCCCTGAACGCTGCAAACCGACGGACACTGCTTCGGTTGTGTTGAGGCCGGCATCATGTTGCTCTTTGATTCGGCTGAGCAAAAACAGCTCGTAGTCCATCGACAAGCCAAAAGCGATAACCGCGACCAAAACCATGCTCGAGCTATCGAGCGTGCCCGTGGTGTTAAAGTCGCCAATTAGCCATTTCAGATTGCCGTCGAGGAACACCCAGGTCAAGAAACCGATAGTTGCGCCGAGCGAAACCACATTAAGTAACACCGCTTTGATTGGCAGAATCACCGAACCTGTGAACAGAAACAGTAGCAGCAAGGTCGAAATGATGATCCACAAAGCCGTGTAAGGCAACTGTCGAGTGATGCCGCTCATCGAGTCAGCATAGAGTGCAGCACTGCCGCCGACCCAAACCGTTTTTATGCTGGTAGGCATAGACCGAATTGCGTTAACTAGGGTCACGCCGTCAGCTGCCCTAGGTTCAACGTCACCGATAGCCTGAATGTGCTGATAGCTGCCACTCTTGTAACTAGCAAAAACTGTCGCATAGCCCGGGTCTAAAGTGCCATCTTGGGCTATTCCGGCGGTGCTCTGCACACGTTTGATGTGCGGCAGTTTTGACAGCGCAATCGTGAAGTCAGTTATTTGGTTTTCGGTGGCGTCTTTCAAAACAACGTCGTAAGGGCTCGATTCGCGACCCTCAAAACGAGTGCGCATAATGTCGGCAGCCTGAACCACTCGGTCTGATTTGGCAAGAATGCGATCGTCGACCTGACCCCAGGTGACATTATTTGAAAGGCTCAAAAGACCGCCTAGGCCGAGCAAAACAACGAACAAAATCGGCAACGGGCGACGCATAACAAATCGTGCTACCAGCGACCAAACGCCATGATCTTTAGGTGTCAGCTGACCGCGAAGCACTTTTCCTTTGTCGATCTTGTCGCCCAAAAGGTTCATCAAAGCTGGCAAAACCATCACGGCACCCACCACCGCTAGACAGACCGCACTCACCCCGCCAATGGCAAACGAGCGCAAAAAGTACTGCGGAAAAAACCCTAGTGAAAGCATTACAACGGCAACCGTAAGGCCGCTGAAGAAAACGGTTCGACCTGCCGTGGCAACGGTTTCGACCACGGCGTCGGAAACCTCGAGCCCTCTAGCTCGCTCTTCGCGATATCGATTAACAATCAGCAAGGCATAGTCGATGCCCAGGCCAAGACCAAGGCCGGTCACCAAATTCACGGCAAAAATCGAAGTGTCAGTAACTTGAGTCGAGATCCAAATGACAAAAAAGCTGCCCAGAATTGACACTGCCGCAACCACAAAAGGCAAGCTTGAGGCAGCGAGAGAGCCAAAAACAAACAAAAGCAAAATGATGGTTAGCGGCACCGCAATTGATTCGGCGAGCGCAAGCCCAGTGCTGATCTTGCCATTGATTTCAGAAGTGACAGCCGACCATCCGGCAATATAAATTTTGGCATTTGAATATTGTGTTGAACCTGACTGGTTCGCATCAAAATGGTCCATGATGCCTTGCGCAATTTTGGGCTGACGTTTTTCGTCGTTCACCAAGTCAACAAAAAAGTATGCAGCCTTGCCATCGATTGAGCGCAGAGTCGCAGGGTGCGGGGTCGAGCTGTAATACGAAGCCACACCCACAACGCCATCGACTGACTTTAGATAATCGACGAGCTTGTTAGCGGTTGCAACGCTCGCCGGGTTTTCGACGTCAGAGTTGAAGTCGGCAATCATAATGAGCTCAGCCACGTTTTGCGAAAACTCAGTTTTCATAACGTTAGTTACTCGTGCCGAATCTGCACCGGGGTCATCGTAGCCACCAGCTTTTAGGCCGGCGAAAGACTGAAAGCCCCAAAAAGTGCTGGCAAGAATTAGCGCTGCGAAACCAAACAAAACCCACTTGCTGTGACTGGTAACAAATTTGCCAAGATTTCTCATTGAATCGACTACTTCTTTCTGCGACTAAAACGTTGATGCGTGCGAAGATGTTCCCATGAGTGAACCTACGACTGAGAAAAAGTCTTCTAAACCAAGGTTATCGAGCTTTCAAATGGGCTCACACCGAATAGATGTTGCGGCACCCACTAATCTCACACCGACGACACCAGTTTTGATTATGCACGACGGCGGCAACTTGCTTTTGCCTCGTGAAGAAACTTGGAACGGTCAAAATTGGGCAATCGTTGATTCACTCGAAGCCGGGTTAATCAGTGGCGAAGCGCAGCCTGTCGTTATCGGTGTTCATACTGGCGAGGGCACCTCTCGCCTAAACGAATTAGCGCCCGCCTCGATTACCAAGGCATTGCCAAATGTCTATGAAAGTTTTGCGGCCGAAGCTCGCCCCGCGCTGTTGCAAAGCACCAGCGATGAATATCACGCCTTCTTGGCCGATGAGGTCTTGCCCAAAGTCGCCTCACAGCTTGGCATTGTTCTAGACCCCAGCCGCACTGCCATTGGCGGCTCTAGCATGGGTGGCCTGGCAAGCATCTATGGTTTGGGTTTGCGCCCAGAGACCTACGGAACCGCTTTGGCGTTTTCAACGCACTGGCCATTTGGCGGGCAGGTCGCGGTTCAAGAACTGATTGGCGCTCTGCCAAAAGCGGGCGAGCACCGGCTCTGGCTCGACAGCGGTAACACTGAACTCGACGCGACATACCCGGCATTGCACTACGCAGCAATCGACTTGTTGATTCAAAACCAATGGCGTCGAGACCAGCACTTCGAAGCTCGCATTTATGCCGGCACCGGCCACCAAGAGAAGTATTGGGCTGCACGATGGCCTGACGCAGTGAACTGGTGGCTTTCGCCCAGCCCGCGTTAATTTGCTGCTTTAGAACATTGCGTCGGGAGCACTCGAGCTCCACTGTTTTGAACCAGCCATAAACCGCATGACGTTTTCGTCGACCATAATATCGCGCATTGTGATGGCCCGAGTTAGATAGAGCCCTTCAAGCGAACGTACCCGGCTTAGCGCAACATAGGTTTGACCAGCGCTAAAGGCACCGCCCCCGAGATCAATAACCACCTCGTCATAGGTTTGACCCTGTGACTTGTGAATAGTCACTGCCCAAGCTAACCGAAGTGGAATCTGCTGAAACTCGGCTAGTGGAACAGCCTCAAGAACGTCTTTGAAACGCCCACTGGTCTCGTCGAACTGTGACTTGAGCTCATAACGAACTTTCTCCCAGGTGGCAGGTTCAACTTCGAGTTTCTCGCCGTCAACCTCGACAATTACGCCACCCTGATTTGGCAAACCCACAACGGTGCCAATCGTGCCATTCACCCAACGTCGCACACCGGCGCCCGCAGTGGTTCGTTTCATTTCGTCATTCTTGATGAACATCACCTGCGCCCCGACCTTGAGTCGCAGCACCGGGTCAGCGGGCAGGTTTTTGCCAAAATGCTTGGCGTCTTCATCGCTAAAAACAGCATGAAACTCTGTGAACGGCGCGGCGATTTGCTCGATGCGGTGGCGGTTGACCCGATCAACTGCAGCGTTTATTGTTGCCAACCGAATCACATCTGGGTGTGGCGGAAACCTGTTGCCGCATTGGTTCAAATAGTCGAGCATTTCTTGGGTGCAATTGCCTTCACGAATCGCATTCAAGATGTTTTTGAACTCTTCATCGCTTTGACGAAAAATTTCAGTCAACTCAAACCGCTCTAGTGAGGTCTCGCGCCAAATGTGGGCGTCGAAAAACCAATGACTCTGATAGTTTTCGGCCATGTGAGCGCGCTCTTCGGCGGCACTGCCCGGCACTGGCGCCAACTGATAGGGGTCGCCAAACATGACTACCTGTGCGCCGCCGAATGGCTGCTTAGCTCGACCTTTAGCGATGCCCAAAGCCG
>CAISOV010000098.1 GCA_903887175.1 uncultured Micrococcales bacterium | reverse complement strand
GGTGCCGGTGACAGAAGCTGGGAATCGAATCGAACCACCGGTGTCTGAACCAATTGCAATTGGCGCGAGGTAACCAGCAACCGCTGATGAAGAACCGCCGCCCGAGCCACCTGGAATGCGATCAAGTGCCCACGGGTTGCGCGATGGGCCAAAGGCCGAAAACTCGGTTGACGAACCCATAGCGAACTCGTCGAGGTTGGTTTTGCCCAAAATCGGCATGCCGGCGTCACGCAACTTGCGCACCACGGTTGCGTCATAGGGCGGAATCCATCCCTCAAGAATTTTTGAACCCGAAGTGGTTGGCGCATCAGTTGTGGTGAGGTTGTCTTTGACCGCGATTGGCAGCCCAGCTAGCGGGTGAAGCGACTTGCCCGCGGCACGAGCGCCGTCAACTGTGGCTGCTGCCTCAAGCGCAGTTTCATCGTTGACGTGCAGGTAACTGTTCACAACGCCGTTGGTCGCGTTGATTCGGTTCAAGAACTCAGTGGTTAGCTCAACCGAAGAGACTTCGCGAGATTGCAGCAGCGAAACCAGTTCGCTTGCGCTTTTTTTAATTAGGTCTGACATCGTTTACTCCTCGCCCAAAATGGCGTTCACTTTGAAACGACCTTGCGCACTATCTGGCGCCCCAGACAGAGCCTGCTCTTGAGTCAGCGAAGGCTCAACAACGTCTTCGCGAAACACGTTAGCCATAGCAATCGGGTGGCTGGTTGCAGGCACGTCGCCTTCAACAGCAGCCTTCACGGTAGCAACTGAATCAACAATTAGTGACAGCTGCTGTGTCAAATGAGTGACTTCTTCATCAGTCACGAGGATGCGCGATAGGCCAGCTAGGTGGCGCACCAAATCAGGGGTAATTTCAGACATGGATCTCTCTTGAACCAGACGACGGGGTTGGTTCTAGTTTAGTTTGAGATGCGGTTCAAGAACTCGGCTTCGTCGATTACCTCGACTCCAAGTTCTTCAGCTTTTGCGAGCTTAGAGCCAGCGCCAGGGCCCGCAACCACAAATGAAGTATTTTTTGAAACAGAACCTGCAGCTTTGCCGCCGCGTTCGATGATTGCCTCTTCGGCCTGCTCTCGCGTCATTTGAGTTAGTGTGCCGGTGACAACGATGGTTTTGCCAACAAAGATTCCGCCTTGCTCAGTGGAGGCTCCTGGCCCATCATGGCCGGCTATCTCGAGCTGCACGCCGGCGCCACGCCAAGCCTCAATGATGTCGCGGTGCCAGTCAACCAGAATCCAGTCTTTAATCGACTTAGCCAGAATGCCCCCGACGCCATCAACTTCGGCAAGTTCGACCTCGGTCGCGGCGAAAATGCGGTCGAGCGAGCCAAAGTGGGTTGCCAGCGCCCTCGCCGCTACCGGACCAACGTGGCGAATCGAAAGTGCGCACAAGAAGCGCCAAAGCGGGCGAGTTTTTACCTCGTCGAGATTGCGCAGCAACTTGAGAGCAACCTCAGCCGGTGAACCGTCTTTTTTGCGAAAAAACTCAACTACTTTTGGGTTGCCTTCGGCATCGAGTTTAGGCAAACCAGTGTCGGCATCGAGCACGGCCGAGCGAATCGGCAACAAATCTTCGAGAGTTAGCTTGAAAAGATCAGCTTCAGAGCGAACTGGTGGTTCAGCTGGTTCGATCGGTTGTACTAGAGCGCAGGCAGCGACATAACCGAGGGCTTCGATGTCGAGCACCCCTCGTGAACCTAAATATGCGATTCTCTCGCGCAACTGAGCCGGGCACGATTTTGAGTTTGGGCAACGAAGGTCGATGTCACCTTCGCTTGCCGGTGCCAGCGGCGCCCCGCAGTCTGGGCACTTTGCAGGCATCACAAAGGCGCGCTCGGTGCCATTGCGCAGAGCCAAAACAGGACCAAGAATCTCAGGGATCACATCGCCGGCTTTGCGCAACACGATGGTGTCGCCTATCAGAACGCCTTTGGCTTTGACAACGTCTTGGTTGTGAAGTGTGGCGAACTCAACAACCGAGCCAGCCACCTTGACAGGTTCGACAACCGCATAAGGTGTCGCGCGACCAGTGCGCCCGACCGAAACTCGAATGTCAAGCAACTTTGTGTTGACCTGCTCGGGCGGGTACTTAAAGGCGATTGCCCAACGTGGCGCACGTGAGGTAAACCCGAGTTCAGCTTGAGCTGAAAGCGAATCTACTTTGATTACGATGCCGTCGATTTCGTGCTCGAGGCTGTGACGGGCGGCAGCAAACTCAGCGACGTAGGCCAATACGTCAGCTGCAGAGTTCACTACACGGTAGCGGTCTGAAGTTGGCAAACCCCAACTTGCCAAAAGTTTATAAACCTCAGACTGGTTTGCCACCGGCGCATTAGCCCAGGCGCCAACACCGTGAACTAACATTCGAAGCGGTCGGGTTGCGGTTACGCGCGAATCTTTTTGACGCAGCGAGCCAGAGGCCGAGTTGCGAGGGTTTGCAAAAACCGCTTTGCCTTCGGCGACCAGCGATTCGTTCAGTTGCGCAAAGTCAGCGAGGTTATAAAAAATCTCGCCGCGAACCTCGACGACCGGCGGGTGGCCAGAACCCGTCAAGCGACGCGGAATCGATTTGATTGTCAAAACATTTGCGGTGACGTCTTCACCCACTACCCCATCACCTCGAGTTGCAGCAGAAACCAAAACGCCGTTTTCATAACGCAGGTTGATAGCAAGACCATCAATTTTTAGTTCGCACAAAAATGGCCCATTGCCGGTCTTCTCAAGCCAGGCTGCGAGTTCATCCTCGCTAAAAACGTTGTCGAGACTCATCATGCGCTCGAGATGCTGAACCGGGGCGAAAGCCTCGTTGGCGGCGCCACCAACTGACTGGGTTGGGCTGTCGCCGGTGATTAGCTCAGGGTTTGCCCGTTCAATTGCCTCAAGCTCGAGCATCAGTGCGTCATAGCGGTCATCGCTGACCAAAACAGTGTTGCCTTCATAATATGCCCGACGAAAGGCATTGATTTGGTCGGTGAGCTCAGCGACACGCGATGCCAGCGACTCGTGCGAGAGTGCACTGGTTGAGAGGTTTTCGGCTTCAGTCACAGCTAGAGTTTAGGCCCCGGCGGCGACGTTTTCGGCGAGCGCCTCTAGGTCGCCGGCTATTGCGCTGACTGTGCGGTCAATAGTGGTTTGGCCTAAAACCCGTGTGCCGGCATACAACACGGCGGTTTGACCGGGCGCGACTCCAATGATTGGCTCACGCAGGCGAATTACCAGTTCACCGTCGACCACCGCGGCTTGAGCGGCAACTTCTTCACCGTGGGCACGCACCTGCACACCTATGTCAAAGAACTCATCAACTTTTGCTGGCTCCACCCCGCACCAGGTGTAACGCGAACCGGCAAGTTCTGACACGGCGAGCGCAGCCTGAGGCCCGACTACTACAGTGTTGGTCTTTGGGCTGATCGATAGCACGTATCGCGGGTTGCCATCAGGTGCAGGTTTGCCGATGCGAAGCCCTTTGCGCTGACCGATGGTGTAGCCATAAGAACCCTCATGCTTGCCCAATACGTTGCCGTCAACGTCAATGATCTGCCCCGGTGCTTTGCCGCCGACTTTCTCGGTCAACCAATCTTGAGTGTCACCCTCGGGAATGAAGCAAATGTCGTAGCTGTCTGGCTTATTTGCCACGGCCAGCCCCCTGCGGTCGGCTTCAGCTCGCACATCAGCTTTAGAGGCCTCTGCACCAAGCGGGAACATCGAGTGCGCTAGTTGCTCGGCATTGAGCACGCCCAGAACGTATGACTGGTCTTTGGCAAGCTCGTTGCTGCGGTGAAGCTCAAGGTTGCCCGCTTGATCAGTGAGCAAAGAAGCGTAATGGCCGGTGCAAACTGCATCAAAGCCCATTGCTAGTGCTTTTTCGAGAAGCGCGGCGAACTTGATGCGCTCATTGCAGCGCATGCAAGGGTTCGGTGTGCGACCCGCTTGGTACTCTGCCACGAAATCTTCAACCACTTGCTCTTTGAACCGGTCGCTGAAATCCCAGACGTAATAAGGAATCCCTAAAACGTTGCAAGCCCTTTGGGCATCCATCGAGTCTTCAATGGTGCAGCAACCGCGCGAACCGGTGCGCAGCGTGCCGGCATTGCGCGACAACGCAAGGTGAACGCCTACTACCTCATGGCCGGCTTCAACAGCGCGGGCAGCGGCAACAGCTGAGTCGACACCCCCGCTCATAGCAGCTAGAACCTTCACGCAGCATCACCTGCCTTTCTTGCACCTTCATAGGCTGCTGGTAGGGCAGCTAAGAAATCATCGATGTCTTGTTCTGTGGTGTCATAACCAAAACTGATACGGATGCATTCCGAAGCGGCCTGTTCACTGCGCCCCATGGCCAACATGACATGCGAAGCACCAATCACACCGGCTTGGCAAGCTGCGCCGTTAGAAACAGCAACCCCTGCCATGTCTAACAACACGAGAATGCTATCGCCAGGGCAACCTGAAAAGCTTAAGTGAACAGTGCTCGGCAGGGTTTGCGCAGATTCGGCCGTGACCTCGACGTTTGAGACCAACGCACGAACGCCCGCGATGAGCTTTCGTTTGAGCTCGGCGTCGCGGCGGGCACGCTCTAGCAAACTGGCATTTGAGGCAGCTGCTGCAAGGGCGAGGGCGCTGGCGCCAACCGCGTTTAGCGTGCCCGATCGCAGT
>CAISOV010000097.1 GCA_903887175.1 uncultured Micrococcales bacterium | reverse complement strand
CGTTCGACTATTCGAGCAAGACCTTCGCGCCGTTGGCCACATCGCAGACCTTGCGCTGGCTGAGGCCGTCGAGTTGGCCGTGGTTGACGTTGTGCTGGCTGAGGTGCCTGCCGCCGAATAAATTCTGGGGTTACTTGCTCTTTGAAGAACCTGCTGTTAGGCGCTCTTTGACTCTCGAAGCGCCTTGAAAGGCACGAGGCGTGGCTCGCCGCCGTTTAGCACAACGTCTTTAGTGATAACCACTTTGCAAGCGTTGGGGTTGCTGGGAATATCGAACATGATCGGGCCAAGAACTTCTTCAAGAATGGCACGCAGACCACGAGCGCCAGTCTCACGCTCAATAGCTAAGTCGGCCATGGCAACGATCGCATCTTTTTCGAAATCTAGTTCAAAACCATCAAGCTCAAACATTCGCTGATATTGCTTCACGAGGGCGTTCTTAGGCTCAGTGAGAATTTGCATGAGCGACTTGCGGTCTAACGGCGTCACGTTGGCAATCACCGGTAGCCGACCAATGAACTCGGGAATCAATCCGAATTTGCGAAGGTCTTCAGGCTGAACCTGGCTATAAGGGTCAACCTCATCTGACTTGTCGCGAATCTCAGCGCCAAAGCCAATGCCTTTTTTGCCGACGCGGCTTGCGACAATGTCTTCGATGCCAGCAAAAGCGCCAGCCACGATGAAGAGCACGTTGGTGGTGTCAATTTGAATGAACTCTTGTTGAGGGTGCTTGCGGCCACCCTGAGGCGGAACAGAAGCCACGGTTCCCTCAAGTATTTTTAGAAGCGCCTGCTGAACGCCTTCGCCAGAAACGTCTCTGGTGATTGAAGGGTTCTCGGCTTTGCGCGAAATTTTGTCAACTTCATCGATATAGATAATGCCTTGCTCAGCGCGTTTGACATCGTAGTCAGCGGCTTGAAGCAGCTTTAGCAAAATGTTCTCGACGTCTTCGCCCACATAACCGGCCTCTGTGAGTGAAGTGGCGTCGGCAACTGCAAAAGGAACGTTTAGTCGCTTTGCAAGAGTTTGGGCCAAATAGGTTTTGCCACAACCGGTCGGGCCGATCATCAAAATGTTTGACTTTGCGATCTCAATTGAGTCGTGGGCTTTGCCAGATGTCGTCAAGGTTCCGGTTGAGCGAATGCGCTTGTAGTGGTTATAAACAGCTACCGAAAGAGCGCGTTTGGCTTGCTCTTGACCGATCACGAATTCGTCAAGAAAGTTGAAAATTTCTTTAGGTTTTGGCAGTTCGAGTTCTTCGACTGGCGTGGCGTTCGCATCACGTTCTTCTTCGACAATCTCGACGCAAAGCACTACACATTCGTTGCAAATGTAAACCTGAGGTCCAGAGATTAGCTTGTCTACCTGCTTGCGGCTTTTGCCACAAAACGAGCACTTTAGAAGCTCCCCTGAGTCACCTAGTTTTGACATATCTCAACTTTATGCTCGTGCGGGCAAAAACTTCGGCATTGAAACTTGGCAGTTTCACGCCGCAGCAACAATGAAAAGGTGACTAAGCGGCAACGTTTTTGCGCGAGGTCAGCACCTGGTCGATGAGACCATATTCCAAGGCCTCTGGGGCTGTGAGAATCTTGTCACGGTCGATGTCACGGTTGACTTCTTCAACGCTGCGTTTCGAGTGCTTTGAAATAGTCTCTTCAAGCCAAGTGCGCAGACGCATGATTTCTTTAGCCTGAATTTCGATGTCAGAAGCCTGACCGCGACCCGCATCACCCGAAGAAGGCTGGTGAATCAAGACTCGAGCGTTTGGCAAAGCTAAGCGCTTGCCAGGTGCACCTGCCGCTAGCAAGACAGCAGCAGCCGAAGCAGCTTGACCTAAGCAAACCGTCTGAATCTGCGGGCGAATGTATTGCATCGTGTCATAAATGGCTGTCATAGCGGTGAATGAACCACCGGGTGAGTTGATATACATAGTGATGTCACGGTCTGGGTCTTGGCTTTCAAGCACCAAGAGCTGAGCCATCACATCATCGGCTGAAGCATCGTCAACCTGCACGCCTAAGAACACGATGCGGTCTTCGAAAAGTTTGTTGTATGGATCTTGGCGCTTGAAACCATAAGAGGTGCGCTCTTCGAAACTTGGAAGAATGTAGCGAGCGTCTGGCGAAACGAACTTAGACATAATCAAAACCCTTACTTGGTTCCCACGCCAGTGGTGCTGGCCGCGTATTTCTGAATGTGATCGATGAAGCCGTATTCAAGCGCTTCTTGCGCGGTAAACCAGCGATCGCGGTCACCGTCTTGCATCACTTGTTCGAGTGTTTTGCCGGTTGCTTCGGCAGTGATGGCTGCCAACTGCTTCTTCATCGAGGTGATTAGCTCGGCTTGGGTTTGAATGTCTGAGGCTGTGCCACCGAAACCGCCATGCGGCTGGTGCAGCAAGACGCGAGTGTTCGGCGTGGCATAGCGTTTGCCTTTAGCGCCAGCCGAAAGCAAGAACTGCCCCATCGAAGCGCACATGCCTATTCCCACGGTTACTACATCGTTTGGAACGTATTGCATCGTGTCATAAATGGCCATGCCTGCAGTGATTGAACCGCCAGGTGAGTTGATGTATAAAAAGATGTCTTTGGTTGAATCTTCAGCCGCAAGCAAGAGCATCTTGGCGCAGATTTCGTTTGCATTGTCGTCGCGAACATCGCTGCCCAGCCAAATAATGCGATCTTTCAACAAGCGGTCAAAGGTGCTCGTTGGCATCTGTGCGCGTTCTGACATTTGTGGTGCTCCTCAACAAATCTAGGTTTCTAGTCAAAGATACTTTGCAATGCGATAAAAACTTGGATGTGTTCGCCTAGGGCAATAAAAAACCCGAGCCTTGGCTCGGGTTTTTCAAGTTTGCAGCGATTGCCACAGCGAATTACTTAGTGATTGTGACCGGTGTGGTCCTCGTGGTCATCACCGGCAGCAGCAGCGGTTGTGAAAGCTGAAACGTCAACAGCTTTGCCTTTTTTGTCGGTTACGACGGCATTTTCTAGAACTACGCTGAGCGCTTTGCGACGAGTTACCTCTTGCACAAAGACAGGAATCTGGCCATTTTCTTGCACAAGGTTCACAAACTCTTGAGGCTCCATGCCGTACTGCTGTGCGCTCTGAATCAGGTGCTGAATAAGTTCTGGTTCGCTGACGCGAATTTCCTCTTTTTCAGCAATCTCATCTAGCACTACCTGGCTCTGAAAGCCTTTTGTGCTGTCGATTGTTACTTCGGCACGGTGTTCGTCGTCTTGCAGCCTGCCTTCACCTTCGAGATGACGGTTTACTTCAGCTTCGACGATCTCTTCAGAAACTGGAACCTTGGCGGCTTCAATGAGCTGATCAGTCAACAGCTGGCGTGCCTGCAACACCTGGTCATAAACCTTGGTGTTGGCAAGCTGCTCTTCGATGTTCTTCTTAAGCTCAGCAATAGTGTCGAATTCGCTTGCCATTTGAGCGAAAGCGTCGTCGGCTGCAGGCAGTTCGCGCTCTTTAACAGCAGTCAGGGTTACGGTGACTTCAGCCTCTTGGCCAGCTTGGTCGCCGCCAACCAGCTTTGACTTGAAAGTGGTGGTTTCGCCCACAGTTAGAGTGTCGAGAGCCTCGTCGATGCCATCAAGCAGGTTGTTTGAACCAATTTCATAAGAAATGTTTTGAGCTGAGTCAACCTCGTTGCCGCCGATAGTGGCCTGAAGATCGATGGTCGTGAAGTCGCCCTTCTTTGCTGGGCGATCAACGCTCTTAAGAGCGCCGAAGCGGCCGCGCAGGCGGTCGAGCTCGGCCTCAACTTCGATGCCGCCAACCTTGATCTCATCGACGGTAACTTTTAGGCCTTTGTAGTTAGGCAACTTGATTTCAGGGCGAACCTCAACTTCGATCTCGACAACAAGGTTGCCTTCGAAGGTCTGTGGGTCTGGCGTTGACTTGACGTCGGCGTTTGGCTGACCGATTGGGCGAAGCTTCTCGGCTTCGACTGCCTGACGATAAATTTTGTCTAGACCGTCACCAATGGCGTGCTCAAGAATGGCAGGTCGGCCAACACGCTGCTCGAGAATTGCCTTTGGAATCTTGCCTTTGCGAAAACCCGGAACGTTCACCTGCTCGCCAATGTGCTCATAGGCGTGATCAAGGCTTGGCTTGAAAGCCGCAGGGCTGACTTCGATTACTAGCTTTACGCGGGTCGGTTTGATGCGCTCGACAGTTGTCTTCAACGGGTTCTCCTGAGAATTTGGCCCGCCGGCGTGCGAGCCAGTTTGATTTCTAAAATCGCGAAAAAGGTGGTCGGGGTGACAGGACTCGAACCTGCGATATCCTGCTCCCAAAGCAGGCGCGCTAGCCACTACGCTACACCCCGGTG
>CAISOV010000096.1 GCA_903887175.1 uncultured Micrococcales bacterium | reverse complement strand
CCTAACTTGCCGGTGCCCTCGGGCAAGAAGCGATTGGTGAAATACAAAACTATTGCGGCTAAGGGCACCAGCGCCCAAGTTTGCCACTGAATCGTGAAGTGCAGCCAAGCCCCCAGCGACCCGTACCCGGCGCCAATCAAAGTTCCTAAAGAATAAGAGGCGTGAAGTCGAGGCATAAGCGATCGGCCCTGTAGTTGCTCGAGTTTTGACCCGTCAACATTTTGTGCAACATCAGCAACACCAACTCCAAAGCCAAGAAAGAAGCCAGAAATTGCCACACCTAGAGCAAAGTGAAAACCGGCCGAAAAGGCGGCGGCCGCTAGAGCAATGACAAACAAGACAAAGCCCCGTTGCAGCACGGGTTTGGTTCCAAAACGTTCGATTAGCCGGTTGCTGACAATCAACGCGCTCAATGAGCCAATAGCGCCAACAAGCAGAATCAGCCCGAGCTGCGCGGTGGTAACACCGATCAGAGTTTTGACTTCGGGCAAGCGAACTGCCCACGATGCCCAAGCGACACCAAAAAAAGCAAAGAAGACTGTGATTGACCGGTGCCATGCGCGCATAGAGCTGAGTCTAGCTGTTCACCAAAGGTTAGGCTGGTAGCACCGATTAGAGCTAGGGCCAACCCAAATGCAAACCACAAAACGACGCATCTCGCCGTTCGTATTTTTGCAACTTTCATCGTTTATCGGCTTCAGCTCAGGGTCGATGGTTTTCATGTTGATGCCGTGGATGGCGATTCAGTTGACTGGCCAGGCCAGCGCGGCGGGGTTGGCCGTGACTCTTACGAGCATTCCAGGTCTTTTGCTCTCGCCGATTGTCGGGTCAATCATCGATAAGTATGGTCGCCGCCGGTCATCCATTTTTATTGAATTGGTGAACGCGTTTGTGACGATGGCGATTCCGCTGTGGGCCGCGGCAACGGGGCAGGTGAACTTTGCCTTTTTGATCATTGTTATGCTCGTGCGCTCTGCCGTGGGTTCGGGTGGAGCAACTGCGCGCAAGAGTTTGTTGCCTGATGCGGCGGCGGCTGGCAAGATCTCGCTTGAGCGCGCTAACTCGATTCACGAATCAATCGTGGCCGCGGGCTTTGCGATCGGCCCTGCGTTGGCTGCTCTTTGCATTCAATGGTTTGGCACTAACGACACATTTTGGATTGTCGCAGGGCTAGGGGCGCTCAGCGGTTTTGCGGCGATGCTTATTCGCGTGGTCGAACATCGCGACGCGCATGATGATGACGAAGGTCGCCACTGGGCAAGTTATGTGGTTCAGGGTTTCAAGATTCTGTTCAACACCCCATCAGTTTTGCTCTTGTTAGCAACGATGCTTGGCCTGGCCATCATTTATTTGCCAACCGAAATGGTGGTTTTGCCAGCGCTCTATAACCAGGCGAAAGACCCGCAAGGCTTGGGTTTCTTGATATCGACAATGGCAATCTTCACCACGGTCGGTTCATTGGGCTTCGAAAAAATAACCAAACACCTCAGCTATAGCAACACCTTCAGACTGTCGACACTCACCCTCGCTGCAAGCATGATTCCGATGGCGTTTTTTCCTCCGCAGTGGGCAATGCTGCTATGCGGTGCGCTTTTGGGGCTCGGATGGGGCCCTTTGCCGCCACTGGTTAACACTGTTATTCAACGCAAGATACCCGCGAACAAGCGCGGTCGCGTGTTTAGCCTTGAGATGACCATCTGGACGGCCGGCCCAATGACCTCGATGAGCCTAGTTGGCTGGGGAGTCGACGCTCTCGGCGGTAAACCGATGTATGCCCTACTGGCCGCGCTTGTTCTGCTGGCCGCGCTTTTTGCGTCAACCCGCAAAGTGATTGGCGAGCTTAACCGAGTCGACTTCGAAGCTTAAGCAGAGGCCAGTCGCAATCGAGGCTAGTCGATGTCGCGACGAAGGCTTGTGAACAGTGCTGCGCCGACTAAGACCGCCGCGTAACCCAGCAAAAGAGCGATGCAGGTTAGCGGCGCAAAATAGTTGACCGCCGCTTGCATTCGTGGCCCGCCGATGCTGCCAATGTGAAGGTCCATGATGCCGCCGATGAGAGCAGTGAATAGGAATTTGCCGGTGTCATTTTTGAATACACCGAGCACAGCAGTCAGAATCGGGTCAATTAGGAACATCCACGCCATTAAACCTACGATTGCACCGGTTTGGTTACGCACAAGTGCGCCGACGGCCAGACCAATCAGACCCATCACGATGCCCGAAATGCTTGCTGTTAGGGCTAGATCACCAAAGGCGCTTAGGTGCGGCTCGGCGTGCGGGTAGGTGCTCAGAATGAACCAACCCACCGTTGCGGCCACAATTGCGCTGACGATTTGCACGCCCAAACCAACCAGAGCGGCAATCACAACTTTGGCCCAAAGCACTGATTGACGACGCGGTGCGGCCAAGAATGTGGCGATTGCGGTGCCTTTGCCAAACTCACCGGCAAGAATCATCGCGCCGAGAATCATCGAGAAATAGTAGCCGGCGGCCGCTTTGCCGAATATCGCATCAACAACGTCAGGGTTCAAAAGGCGACTTATAGAGACACCGCTCGAAGTGTCAGCATTGGTATCAAGAATCAAAGGCATTACGCCGGTGCTAAGTGAAGCAAAAACCACACCACCACCCAAAAGCCACCAGGTGCTGCGAGCATAAAAAATCTTGCGGAATTCACTTTTTAGAAGCGCTGCGAAATTCACTTGGTGCCTCCTTGTGTTGCATTTTGAACCGGGGTTGAGCTCACGTCAGCGGCCAATGTCAAAGCTAAAAAAGCTTCTTCGAGCGAGCGACCTTGAGTGATGGCGGCTTTAGTGCCAGCCGCAATTAGCGTTCCTTTGTGCAAAATGATTACGTCGTCAATGGTGTGTTCAAGTTCGGCGAGCTGGTGCGAAGAAACCAAAATCGTTCTGCCGGCAACTGCCAACTCACGCAAGAAGCCGCGCAACCAGGCAATGCCGATCGGGTCGAGGCCGTTGGCGGGTTCATCCAAGATAAGAACTTCGGGGTTTGCCAGCAACGCGCCGGCCAAGCTTAGGCGCTGTTTCATGCCCAGCGAGAAACCTTTCACGCGCTTATTAGCCGCTTCGGCAAGGTCAACCTGGGCGAGTACTTCGTCGACGCGATTATCGTCGATGCCGGCTGCGGCTGTTAGCACGAGCAGGTTTTGGCGGGCGGTGAGGCCAGGGTTAAACGATCGGCTATCGAGCACTGCGCCAATGCGACTCATTGGGTTGGTTAGTTGACTGTAATGCGAGCCAAGAATTCTGGTTTCACCCGATGTAGGCGTGGCTAGCCCAAGCAGGCAACGCAAAGCAGTGCTCTTGCCGGCGCCGTTCGGGCCAATCAGACCAGTGATGCGACCCGGTGCGACGTCAACTGTTAAATCGTTGACGGCGAGTTGGTTTTTGAATTGTTTGGTGAGGTGAACAAAGCTGATTGCCGCAGCCCCACCCGTTTCACCTGCGCCGAAACTGAAACTATTTTCTGCTTTTGTGACCATAGCGCAAGCCTACTCCTGTTGCTCTTGTGCAAACACAGCTTCAAAGTTGTTAACACCTTAATGTTTGCTTGAGCCTTGCACCGCTTCGGCAAAAGTTAAGTTGCCTCTAAGCCTTGGTTGCTTAATCTATTTGCAACCGACGCCACCAACGCGGCAACAGAAAACTTAGAAAGGCTATGAATGACAAAAAATCGTGAACAACTTCGAGGTTTGCTAAACACCAGACGGTTCGCAACCACCATAGGCCTGGCGGGTTTAGCTGCAGTTCACGTGATGGACCTACCCGGCAAATGGGCCGAAACGCAGTACCTCGCCTTTGGCTATATCGGCGTGATTGTCTTGTCTGGTCTGCTCATAGAGCGCCTTTTGCAAGCTGGTCGACCTGCAGATTACTTGATTTCGGCAGGGCTATCTTTAGCTGTGCTTGCCGGTTTCATCGTAAACCGAACTGTAGGAATGCCAGGTGCTATGGATGACATCGGCAACTGGTTTGAGCCACTTGCCCTGCTGTCTCTGTTTGTTGAGGCTTTTACTGCCTACCAAGCTGTCGAAGGTTATCGAATCGCAAAACGATTGGTAGCCCTAGCCTAAACAACCCAGTTTTCAACTATTGGGCAAGTTTCGCCCCCAGCCTTATTGTGTCAGGGCTGGGGGCGAATCTTTTGCCTCAAATTAGTCGCGCAGCTTGTGAAGGGTTGCGGCAAAAACTGCAGCCACCAGCGCGCCAGCACCCGAGATAGCTAGAGCGAGCGAACCAGCACCTTCACCCAGACCGCCGGCTGAAGCCAACCAGACCAACCCCGCCCAAAGACCCGCAATCAAAACACTAAAGCCAGAAAGACCCTGCAACACTGACTGGGCCCAGAGTTGGCGCCTTTCGGGCGCAAGCTTTGAAACCCAGCTCTTGCCGACGGTTTCTTGAACCGCCGCATAGGCCCCATAAATGACAAAAAGAATAGTCGAAGCAGTCTGGTCGCGAGTCAAAGCCATGCCCCCGTAGGCAATCGCAAACAGCACAAGCCCCAGCGCATAGATTTGGTTCGGCCTAAAACGATCACTCAAAATGCCGGCTGGCAAGCTCATTGCAGCATTTGAAATATTGAATAGCAAATAGACACCAACCACACTCGTCACTGACAACCCGATTTGGTTTAGGTGCAAAAGCAACAAAGCATCAGGAAAATTGAGCAGACTAAAAACCACGATCATGGTTATCGCCGACCTTGCCCGAGGCGAAAGTTTTTCAACGGATTTTTTCTCAAGTTCCGTTGCCAAAATTTCGGCTTTTTGCTGCTTCAAAAGGGGGTCGCGCAGTTGAGATGAGATGAGCTTCGAGGTTCGACGCCTTTCGCGATGCGCCTGCCAGACCTCATCGCGGTCTTTTACAAACAAGACTGTCAGTGTTGACAGCACGCCCGGAATAACGGCAAACCACAGCACCGGCCTAATGTCGCTGTCAAACAAGGCCAAAAGCCCTAACGCCAACAGCGGGCCAACAACGGCACCCGTAGTGTCAGCCATGCGGTGAAAACCTACAACTTTGCCGCGATCTGACTTATCGGCTGAGTGCAACAAAATAGCGTCGCGTGATGCCGAGCGCACGCCCTTGCCCAAACGGTCGACCACGCGACCAACAAGCACAATCGGCCAAATGGCGGCAGCAGCAACTAAGACCTTGCCCAAGGCAGCCGCTGCATAACCTGCAAGCACCATGACTTTGCGAGGCACAAACCGGTTGATCCAAGAACTGATCAACTTGGTGAATGCCGCGGCACCCTCGGCAGCGCCTTCAATCATTCCGATGACCGCGGCCGGAGCACCAAGCACCGTGTTAAGCAAAACTGGCAACAAGGGGTAGAGCATTTCGCTTGCCGCATCTTGCAGCAACGAAACCCAAGACAAAGTCATCAGGTTTTGCGAGATCCACGGCGCTCTTTTGCGGCGGGCAGGTCTGCTATTTGATTCAATGCTCATTTGATAAGTCTAAGTTTCAAATAAACTAGTAACAGCGGATGTGCGGCCGCACCCCAAAACTTGAACGTTTCTCAAGTTTTTTCACTCAGGTTCAACTCAACTCGAAGGCCGCCATGACCGAAACTAACCCAAAACTGAACTCAACTGCTTCGCACGGCGGCACCGACCCGCTGATTGGCGAACTGATTTGGTCTCAAGAGTTTGACGCAACCAAAGGTGCCGAACCGAGCACTGAGTTTTGGAGTCACGAAACCGGTGATGGGGCGCAGTTTGGCCTTCAAGGCTGGGGCAACCAAGAGTTGCAGTACTACACCCCTGAGAACGTTAGCCACGACGGTGAGTCAAATCTTGTGATTCGCGCCGAGCGCCTTGGTGAAGGTGACGAGCGACCAAGTGCTTGGTATGGCCCGGCAGAGTTCACAAGTGCTCGCATCACAACTAAAGAGCACATGCTTTTCGAATATGGTCGCTACGAAGTTCGCGCCAAAGTGCCAGCAGGGTCTGGCACCTGGTCTGCCTTTTGGATGCTTGGCCATGACATTCAGACCAACCCATGGCCAGCAGTTGGCGAGATCGACGTTATGGAACAAATTGGGCGCGAACCAAACCGGGTGTTTGGAACCTTGCACTGCGCAGGTCACCACAGCGACCACGGTTTTGGCAAAACCCTAGACCTGCCATTCGACCTAGCTGATGGCTGGCATACATATGGCGTCAACTGGCAACCAACCCAGATTGACTGGTTCATTGACGATAACTTGTATTTCAGTGCAACCCCAGAAGCTATGGGCGCTGAGAACTGGGTGTTTGACAAACCCTACTACCTGCTGCTAAACCTTGCAGTGGGCGGCGGTTTAGGCGGCGAAGTCGCAAGTGACTTAGCAAACCCGGCCAACCTTGAGGTTGACTACATTCGCGTATTTAAATACAACAGCCATGGGCGAACACTGCCCGTGACCGCCTAAAAGAGCTTCGCGGCTCTGCGAGAATAGTTGCATGACCCTACACACACACGTTGCAACTTTGCACACAAACCATGGCGCCATCAAGATCAACTTGTTTGGCAACCACGCACCAATCACCGTAGCCAACTTCGTTGAGCTAGCCGACGGCACCCGCCTGGGCAAAAACTTTTATGACGGTGTGATTTTTCACCGCATTATCGAAGGCTTCATGATTCAGGGCGGCGACCCAACTGGAACCGGCATGGGTGGCCCAGGCTACAAGTTTGATGATGAGATTCACCCAGAGCTCAACTTCAACGACCCATACAAGATTGCAATGGCAAACGCCGGCGTTCAGGGCGGCAAGGGAACCAACGGATCACAGTTCTTCATCACAACCGTGCCAACCCAGTTCTTGTTCGGCAAGCACGCCGTCTTTGGTGAAGTTGTTGACGCTGACAGCCGCAAGGTGGTCGACAAACTTGGTTCAGTTGCCACCGACCGCAGCGACCGCCCAATCGATGACGTTGTCATCGAGTCGGTCACCATCGAAACCGTTTAGTTAAACCATGTCGGTTTGCTATCGCCACCCCAGCAACGAAGCCTATGTGCGCTGCCAGCGCTGCGAGCGATTCATTTGCCCGCAGTGCCAGGTCGAAGCACCTGTGGGTTTCTTATGCCCAGAAGATGCCGGTCAAACGGTAGCTGCTGTGGCAGCTGGGGTGCGCAATAGCGCTGCTTACACCGCTCGACGCACTGGGCGCCGAATCAAAGGTGCCGCGGCACCAATCACCTGGGCTTTGATTGCAATCAACGCTGCAATCTGGGGCATTCAGTTGCTGGTGCCCGATTTCACTTATTACTTGGTCTTTTCACCAGTTGTTGCCCAACTTGAACCGTGGCGAATGATTACGGCCGGTTTTGCCCATGACCCGCAGAACCCGTTACACATTTTGCTAAACATGTATTCGCTTTACATTCTGGGCAGCGCTCTAGAGCCAATGCTCGGCAGAGTGCGTTTCGCAGCACTCTATTTGATCAGCCTTTTTGCCGGCTCTATCGGGTTCTTGGCCCTCGCGACAATGAACAACTATGAGCTTGGGGCATCCGGAGCGATTTTTGGTTTGATGGGTGCCTATTTTGTGATTCTGCGAGCTCTTGGTGGTCAGCTCGGTCAAGTCGCAAGTATCATCGCAATCAACCTAGTGTTTGGCTTCTTGATGCCGGGCGTCGCCTGGGAGGCTCACGTCGGCGGTCTGATCGGTGGCGTGATTATCGCGCTGATTTATGCTCAAACCAGGGCGGTTGCAAAACGAGGTTTGCAAATCGGTTTGGTCTTGGGGTTTGTCACAATTCTCGTTGTGGCAACCTATTTAGTCGCAGACCTAAGAATCACTAGTTACTTAGGTTTGTAAACCGTGCGGGCCTAAGCCCAAAAAATTTGACGGATTACTTCCAGCGCGTGGTCATCATAAAGCCGGCCATGATTACACCAAAGCCAACCAAGATGTTCCAAGACTGAATATCCCAAGGAGTGGCGCTACCCAACGGGTATTGCATGTTGGTGAGGTAGTAAGTCACGATCCAGACGAAACCAACAATCATCAAACCAAACATGAGAGGCTGAAACCACACTGGGTTCGGCAACTCACCTTTGTCTAGGTTGTAGTCACGTGGGCCCTGAGGCTGTGAAGCACGGGCAGATTTCTTTTTGCGGCTGGTTGATTCAGGCATGGCCCAATTCTACAAGTTAAGATGGAATCACTTATGACTAAAGTTCTTGTTCTTGATAACTACGACAGCTTTGTTTACACGCTGAACGGTTATTTGCGCCAGCTCGGCGCTGAAACCGAAGTTTTGCGCAACGACATTGTGACCGAGGCTGAACTGCCTGCGCTGCTCGCAAAGTTCGATGCGGTGCTTCTTTCGCCTGGGCCTGGCACGCCAGCTGAAGCCGGCTTGTCAATCGCTGTGGTTAAGTTGGCGCTTGAAAGTGGCCAACCGGTGTTCGGCGTTTGCTTAGGACACCAGGCTATTGCCGAGGCTATGGGTGCAACTGTTACCAGCGCTGAAGAACTCATGCACGGCAAGGTCAGTTTGGTTAGTCACGACAACTCGCTGGTTTACAAGAATGTTCCACAGCCTTTTACTGCAACTCGCTACCACTCGTTAGCAGTTGTCGATTCGACCGTGCCAGCAGACCTGATTGTCACAAGTCGCACCGTCGCGGCAGACCCTAGCGACCCGACCACGGGCAACGGCAAGGGTGGAGTGATCATGGGTTTGCAGCATGCATCCAAACCTATTTATGGCGTGCAGTTTCACCCCGAATCGGTGATGACCGAAGGTGGCTACCAAATGCTGGGCAACTGGCTCGAAAGCATTGGTTTAGCAGGCGCCGCTGAGCGTGCCAAGTCGATGACCCCAATGGTCAAGTTTTAGCTTCGAACTATTGCGTTGAACTAGGGCTCGCGCTGGGTGTCGCGCTAGGCGATGGTGTCGCACTGGGTGTTGTTGAGTGCGTCGGGGTAGGTGTCGGCTTTGAAGTTGCAATGCAATCAACGTAAATCACGATGTTTTGGTGTTGTTCACCGTCACCGGCATCAATTGACTGGCCAGTCACAATTTGACCGAGCGTGCCCGAACAGCTTGGTGTGCTAGCTAAAACCTTAACCGTGTAGCCAACATCGGTGCCTGTGAGCAGCGCTGTTGCATCGGTGACGCTCTGCTGAGCTACTGACGGAACGGTTACTTTGCCAGTTGAAACCACTAGATCAACCGCGGAGCCTTTAGGAACCGGGCTGTATTCAACCGGGCTGCTAGTAATGATCGTGCCCTTGGGCGCATCAGCCGAGTTTTGCTGTGAGATTTGCCCCAGCGTTAGCCCGGCTGCAATCAAAGTGGCGTTGGCGTCAGTTTCTAGAGTGTTCACCAAATAAGGAACCTTTACCTGCGACTGGCCGCCAGAAACATAAACCTGCACGGTAGTGTGCGGCGAAACGCTGGTTCCTGCCGGCGGGTCGATGCTGATCACGCTGTTTAATGCGACGGTATCGCTGGCTTGATAGGTGCGTGTGACCAGAAGGTTTGCGGCCTTCAGTGCGGCATCAGCCTCGTCATAAGTTTTGCCACTAACGTCGGGCACTGTCACGGCACCGCTGGTCGGCACATTCACGTGAATGCTGCCGAGGGTGCTGAAGCTCCAGACGCCAAGGCCGAGCAGAATCACAATAAAACCTGAAATGGCACCCCAAAACACCGACTTTGTTTTGGTTTTAGGGCCAGAAACTAGGTTTGCACCAAAACCTGAGGTGTTGACATTTTTTTGTTTTTTGATCAGATTGATCGACGTAGTGTCGCTCTGAGGTTCGAAAGCCACACCGATTGCCGCGAACGGGTTGGTCACCGGGCCAGTGTTTGCGGGGCTATTGCTCGTGGCCACCACGCGAGGCACCTCACGAGTTTCATAAACGTACGGATTCGAATCAGTCGAAGCGTGCTCTGGTGAGCTAGCTGGGGTGGCGCTTGCAGTTTCGCCAGCTTGCGCCTCTTCAACAGCTGCGTTTAGTAGGTCATCAAAACCGAAGACAGCAGTTTCGGCTGAAGGTGCTGCCTCGACAAAATCTTCGCCAGTTTCAAGCTCGCTACTCGCGATAACTTCGGTGGGCAGTGGCGCGGCAACTGTGGCTGCGATAGTTTCTGTCACTCGGGGAGCTTGCGAAGCAACAAAGTCGCGGCTGACAGCAAAAGCTGCCAAAAGGTGTTCGCGAAATTGCTCGGCGCTTTGAAAACGCTCATCACGGTCTTTAGCTAATGCCCGCAACACTACGCTGTCTAGCTCTGGGCTTAGGTTCGGGTTGATTTGTGACGGCGGAATAACCGCTTCGCTAACGTGCTGATAAGCCACTGAAACGGCTGTTTCACCGCGGAACGGGGGGCGCCCGGTTAGCATCTCATAAAGCAGCACGCCAGTTGAATATAGGTCGGTGCGAGCATCAACCGTTTCGCCCTTGGCTTGCTCTGGTGAAAAGTATTGCGCGGTGCCCACGATGCCACCGGTGTGGGCTTGGGTTGCCGACGAATCGGTCATGGCTCTGGCGATGCCAAAGTCCATAACTTTTACTTGACCAGCTTCGGTCACCATGATGTTTGCCGACTTGATGTCGCGGTGAATAACGCCAGCTCGGTGCGAAACTTCGAGAGCTGTTAGCACACCTTCAGCAAAGCTGACTGATTCGCGAATCTCAAGCTGGCGATCGTTGATGAGATCGCGAAGCACCTGACCACGAACATATTCCATAACGATATATGGGCGACGCAGGGCGTTGCCGTTGGCGTCAGTTAGTTGTTCTTCGCCAGCATCATAAATTCGAACGATAGTCGGGTGCGCCATGCGTGCCGACGCCTGAGCCTCTTGGCGAAACCGCGCTTCGAAGGTGCTGTCAGCTGCCAGATCGGCTCGCAGAATCTTGATTGCAACCACGCGACCTAGGCGAGTGTCGAGGCCTTCGAACACATCGGCCATGCCACCGCGACCGATTAGGTCTTTAACCTCGTAGCGGCCTGCGATTGTGCGCTGGTTGTCTGTCAAAATGGGCTCCGTTTAATCGGCAATGTCTTGTCTAGTTTATCTTTGCGAGTTACTGACTTGGGCTTGCACTTGCTGAAGGTGTTGGCGTTGGGGTCGCCGAAGGTGTTTTGCTTTCTGAGGGCGTTGGGGTCGCCGAAGGAGTTTTTGTGGCAGTTGGTGTTGGTGTTGCTGGCGCAAGCCCGTAATAGTGAACAACTACGGTGGTTCCTAGAGGTAATGTTCCAAGGGGCGTTGCGTCATATGCCAAATAGAGCAACGGGTCATCAGCGCTAACCAAGATTCCGGGTTGCGGGTCAATCGCTAGCCCCATTGTGGCCAGTTGAGTTTCTACATCGCTGATGTTTTTGCCATCAATGTCTTGTGACAACAAAATAACTGTGCTGTCGGTTGGTGACTCGCTTGCGGTGTTTGAGGGGGTTACTGAGGCCGAGTTGGTTTGGGTTTTAGTGGGGCTGGCGGTTGGGCTTGGCGCCACCAGGTTTGCGACAATCGCAACCAAGATGCCTACCGCACTCAACACCAGAAGCGAAATCACAAGAATCCAAGGCCAAACAACCTGTTTTTCTGGTGTGGTTGGCAGCTCAGAGGTGTCGACTTTCAGAACCTGAGTGCTTGTGGTGTCGAGGTTTGACATAACTTTGGTTGCTGTGTCGCTGTGGGCAACGGCGTTGCCGGCCAGCAGGGCTTCGGCTCGCTGCGCCAACACTAAAGCGTTAGCGGGGCGGTCTTCGGGTTTTTTAGCTAAGCAGTTCATAACTAGATCTGAAACGGCTTTGCTGACAAACTCAGGCATTGCTGGCGGGGCATCGTTTATGTGCGACATTGCGATAGCCATTTGTGATTCGCCGGTGAACGGTCGTCGACCGGCGAGAGCCTCATAGGCAACAACACCGAGAGCATAAATATCGGTCGATGCAGTCGCGGCTTTGCCGGTAGCTTGTTCCGGTGCGAGGTACTGAACTGTTCCCATAACCTGGCCGGTGGCCGTCAATGAAACTTGATCTGCCACTCGCGCAATGCCAAAATCGGTGATTTTTACGTCGTTGTCAGGTGTGATTAGAAGGTTGCCAGGCTTAATGTCTCGGTGAACCAAACCTTGAGAGTGCGCGGCATATAACGCGCGAGCGGTTTGGGCAATAATGTTCAAAACTTTGCGTTCGGGCAAAGAGATATCGGTTTCGAGCACTTTTGCCAGCGATTCGCCCGGCACTTTCTCCATCACCAAATATGCTGAACCGCCGTCTTCGCCATAGTCAAAGACGTTTGCAATGCCTTCGTGGTTCACCATAGCGGCGTGACGGGCCTCGGTTCTGAAGCGCTCAAGAAAGTTTGGGTCGCTCAGATATTCTGGCCGCAGAATTTTTATTGCAACGTCTCGCAAAATCACTTCGTCTGTCGCTACCCAAACTTCGCCCATGCCTCCCGTGGCAATCAGGCTGACTAGACGATATCTGCCGCCATATAGTTGACCAGCTAGTGGTTTCATTTGCCAAGCACCGCTCTCATTACTTTTTGTGCAATTGGTGCGGCTAACAGGTTTCCGAAACCACGTTGGCCGATCCCCCCACCATTTGCGATTACTACTGCCACAGCCACCTGCGGGTTTTCGGCTGGAGCAAAACCTGTGAACCAAAGAGTGTAGGGCTGACCCGCACCGTTTTGTGCGGTGCCGGTTTTGCCGGCCACCCGAACTCCGGGAATGCGCCCGTTTGAACTAACACCACTCGAAACAGCGCCAACCATCATGTTTTTGACTTTGGTGGCAGTGTCTGTGCTAACAACTTGGCCTAGTGAGCTGCTGCCAAAGCTGCTGAGCACCGACAGGTTAGGCGACAAAATGCTGTTAATCAGAGTTGGTTTCATCATGACGCCCCCGTTGGCAATTGACGCGCTAACCATGGCCATTTGAAGGGCGCTGACTTTGTCGTTGAACTGACCGAAAGACGAAAGCGCGGTCTGCGAGGCATCCATGCCGGTTGGGTATTGACTTGGCGTCGAAGCCATCGGCAGGTTGAAAGATTTTCCAAAGCCAAACCTTTCAGCCTGCGCGGCGATTGCTTGTTGCCCAAGCGCTAGTCCAAGTTCTGCGAACGGAATGTTGCACGAAAACCGCAACGCATCGGCGATGCTTACTTTTGCCTTTGATGAACCGCATTTGCCTTCACCAGAGTTATAGATATAGGTAGCGGTGCCCGGCAGAAGCAATTTTTTGGGGTTGGGGAACATAGAGCTTGGCTTGTATTTGCCTGACTCGAGCGCTGCCGAGGCAACGATGATCTTGAAAACCGAACCGGGCGCATAAAGGTCGCCACCGATTGCACGATTGATGAGGGGGCTGTTTGGCTGGTTAACCAGACGCTGATAGTTGTAGTTCGAAAGTGTTGTGTTGTGAACGGCTAAAAGGTTTGCATCAAAGCCAGGAGTCGAGACCAGCGCCAAAATCTTGCCTGTTGATGGCGAGATGGCTACGACCGCACCGGTCAGTTTGCCCATGGCGTCATAAGCAACTTTTTGCACTTTGGGGTCAATGGTGAGGTTCACCGATGCGCCAGCAAGCGGGTTGCCTGAGAGCAATGCGTTGACCTGCTCAAAAAACTGTGATGAATTCTTGCCCGTCAAATAGCTGTCTAGCGAATTTTCGAGACCAGTGGTGCCTTGCGTCAGGCTATAGAAACCAGTCAGAGCGCTGAATGTTGGCTCATCGTATTCGCGCAGGTATTGATATTTGTCGCCAGTTTTAACTGACCAAGCGAGCAGTTTGCCGTCGGCCAAGATTGATCCGCGTTGGGTTTTATAGGCGTCATAAAGGCTGCGCGGGTTATGACCGTTGGCCATTAGCGAGTCAGCGTTTACAAACTGAATCAGGGTGGCTGCCATGAGCAGGCTAAAGAACATCGCAAAAATCAAGACGGATGTTCGACGCATTTCTCGGTTCACTCGACCACCACCACCTGTTGTGGTTGATTCTTCAGAGAGTCAGAGATTCTCAGCAACAACCCAATGATGATCCAGTTTGCTAGAAGTGATGAACCACCGGCAGCTAAGAAAGGGGTGGTCAGCCCGGTTAGCGGAACAACTCTTGTGACGCCGCCGACCACGATAAAAGTTTGCAGTGCGATGACAAAGCTGAGACCAACGGCCAACAGTTTTGAAAAGTCGTCGGTGTGGTTAAACGCGATGCGAAGCCCTCGCGAAACCAGCAACAGATAGAGCGCGAAGATCGCGAAGAGCCCAACTAGCCCGAGCTCTTCACCGAGGCTTGAAATGATGAAGTCGCTCTCTGCGACGGGCACAATCTGAGGCATGCCACCGCCAAGGCCGGTGCCCCAGATTCCACCGTGTGCCATAGCAAAAAGACCCTGAACCAACTGATAACTGCTGTTGATTTGGGCGTTGTAGTGAAGATCACTAAAAGGGTTTAGCCAGGCGTCAAAACGACCGCCAACATAATCGAGCAGGCGGCTCGCCAAAAATGCCCCAGTGGCAAAGATGCCCAAACCTACAAATGCATAAATCGACCGCGAAGTTGCAACATAAATCATTACCAAAAAGAGACCAAAGTAAAGTAGTGAGGTTCCTAGGTCGCGCTGCAGCACAAGCACCATAAGGCTGGCGAGCCAAATCAGCAAAATCGGCCCGAGGTCGCGAGCCTGAGGCAGCCGAAGCCCAAGAACTTTGCGACCAACTGCTGCGAGTGACTCGCGGTGGGTTACAAGGTATCCGGCAAAAAAGACGGTGAGAGCAATTTTTGCGAGCTCACCGGGTTGAAAAGTCAGGCCCGCGATTGAAATCCAAAGCTGCGCACCGTTAATCTTTAGGCCAATCAGGGGCAGCATGGGCGAAATCAAAAGGCCAACGCCGATGACCATTGAGATATAAATGTAGCGGCGCAGGAACAAGTGACTCGGCACCAACCAAATCACAAGAATCGCCATCGCTATGGCAATGCAACTCCAGACAACCTGCTTCGAACCAAACTGATTTTGGCCACCGGTGAGAGTGTTGGCGATGTCTAAGCGATAAATCTCGCTGATTCCCAGAGTGTTTAGCGCTAACCCAATTGGCACCATCAGAGAGTCGGCCTCGCTGGCTTTGAATCGCAAAACAATATGAAAAACCAGAGCAAGCAATGCGACTGGCCACCAATAGGCCAATAGCTCGGGAGTAATTTTGGCGATTGTTGAAAGTTGCACCTGAGCAAGCTCAAAGGCATAGAGGCCCAGAACAAAGAAAATCAGGCTGGCCTCAATATTTCGGCTGCGCGGCACAACCCTGATCAATCGACCGAGGTTCATTGTGATGGTGTGCGGATCAGTCTGATCTTTAATTACAGAGGTTGCACGCTGAAGTAGTGAAGGGCGACTCATTTGCCCTCAATCGTTAGCAAAATGTCGAACTTTATGTAGGCGTCGGTCAGACTATCGGCAGAGATTGTGCGTCGAACCTCGTCTTGCTGCAACAGGCTAAGGTCATTGACTTTGGTGCTGGTTTCGCGATAGACCTCAGAGAACTTAAGAGAACCAAACGATTCATGAATGCCTTTGAAGATCGCGACGTTGCCTGAGCTTGATTCACCGATGTAATAACGAGTTTGGGTGTAGCTGTAAGCCGCGAATAGCCCACCAAAAATAAGACCCAGCCCAGCAATCAAAATAACCAGCTGTCTAAGTCGATGCATTCGCACCCGTGACCTGGTTTGACGCAGAATGAGATCTAGATATTCTTCTGATTCAGGCAAAAACGCGGCAGGGTCTTGGTTCAAACCAAAAACCTCTGGCAGGTTTCGTGGGTTTAGCAGCCTCAAGAAACGACGATCTTTGTTTTGCTCAACTACAACATCACTCGCGGCTGAACCTAAAAACTTGACCGCTGGTTCGTTGTTCAAAGCAAAAGCTGGCGACTTAATGTCAACAATCACAACGGTCACATTGTCTGGCGCACCATGTTCGAGGGCTTCATAAACCAATAATTCGCAGGCTTCATCGGGGCTGCCTTTATCGAGCAGAATGCGCTCTAGCACCTCTTCGGGCACCACACCGCTAAGACCATCGCTACATAGCAACCAACGATCACCGGGCTTAGTGCCCAAAGTCATTAGGTCGATCTCAGGCGCGTCTTCGACATCGCCCAAAACGCGCATCAAGACGCTGCGGCGAGGGTGAACCAATGCCTCTTCGGCAGTGATTCGGCCCGTGTCAACTAATCGCTGAACAAAAGTGTGGTCTTTGGTAATTTGCTTTACTTTGCCCGCTCGAGCCATATAAATTCGAGAGTCGCCGATGTGTGCGATTGCAACTTTGCCACCGGCGAGCATGAGGCCTGAAAAAGTTGTGCCCATGCCAGCGAGCTCGCCATGCTGCTCGACAGTTTCACTTAGCTTGCGGTTTGCCTGCATCATGGCCTCACGCATGGCTTCTAAAGCCTCATCTGGTGTGTCAAAAATGACATCAGAATTGGCTACTCGATGCGTAACTATGGCTGATGCGATGTCGCCACCCGCGTGGCCACCCATGCCATCTGCGACAAAAAATAAGTTGAAACCGCAATAGCCGCTGTCTTGGTTTGAAGCTCGGGTGCGACCTATGTTTGAATCGCCCCCAGCAACAAACTGCATGGCGAGCGGCATGGTTGCTGTCTTGTCAGACGGCACAGATTCGGTCATGAGCTGCCCTAACCTCGCAACTCAAAAGCAGTCTTGCCAATTCGCACTTCTGAACCAACTTTGAAAGCTACCGGCGAGGTTACTTTCACACCGTCAAGAAATGTGCCGTTGGTAGAACCCAGGTCTTGAAGCGTCCATTCATCGTTTAACTTGACCAGTCGAGCATGGTTTGTTGAGGCAAACTCGTCGTCGATTACAAGATCGCTAGTTTCGGCGCGACCAATTGTTATTTCGCGACGATCGAGTTTCAGCTGGTAACCAGCCTTATCGCCGGCTGTGATGAGCAGGCGGTCAGGCACAACCCGGCTCGGTTTATTCGAGTCAGGCGCCTTTGGCAAAAGAAGCTCGGTTTGAGCCGATGCTCTAACGGCAGCCTGGGGCAAAACCGGCGAAGACAAAACCTTTGGTGAGTTTGCTTTGACAACACGGCGCACCAATTTTTGACCGAAAAGATCAGAGCGCACTACCGAAATCAGGGTGAAAATGAAGATCCAAAGAATAACCACAAAGGCCGCTCGAACAATAAAAAGCGCTAAGTCGCTCATGAGTCTGACTCTGACTTTGCGACGATTCGAAAAACGAACTGACTGCGACCAGCAACGATTTTTGATTCGTTAGCAAGGGCCACGACAGTGTTTGCGGCAATCGGTTGACCTTCGAGTCGCGTGCCGTTGGTTGAACCCAAATCTCTTAGGCCTGCAAGCGAGCCATCCCATATGATTTCAAAGTGGGTTCGACTCAAACTCGAATCGTTAATTTGCAAACCAGCAGAAGCGTCACGACCGACAGAAGTTTGACCCTTAGGCACAGCCAATCGACGACCTGCAACATCGAGAACAGCTGCCCAGCTGACTGTTGTAGTTTTGCTGCCCGAACGAACCGCGAGTTGCCCCAAGGCCAAAGTTGAATCTTCGACCAGCGAAATGGCGACGGGGCTAGTGATTTGAAAACGCTGTTTTTTGATGTGAGCGTTGGCAAGTTCAGTGAGTTCACCGATTAGCGCTTGACCCAAAGCTTTCATGCGCCTGAAATCGGGTGACGCCAAACGCACCTCAAACGTGTTAGGCACAAGAATGCGGTCGCGACTTATAACCGAAGCTTTTGAATCGAGTTCGGTTTTGATTCGAGCAGCGATTTCGATCGGCTGCAGCTCAGACTTGAAAGTCTTGCTAAACGCCCGATTAATCGTGCGCTCTAGGCCTTTCTCGAATGAGTCAAAGAATCCCAAAATGCCGTCCGTTCCTTTATCAGTCAAGTTTAACGGTGCAAACGGTTTATGCAGTTTTGGGCGCCAAAGTTTTTTGTGATTTGCCTGTGAGAGTTCTTTGAAATCACCTTCAAACCCCTGAATTTCGTAGCTCAGGGTGGGGCCGCGAACTTAGTCTGACTTCAACAACAAAACCGCATTGGCGGCCCAAGTTGAGATCAAAGAAAAGAGCAAACCAAAGTGTCTAAATCATTCGCACAAAAAGCTTCAATCGCAACCATTGGTGTCGTCACCGTGCTGAGCCTCAGCATGGCTTCAGCCCCAGCTTTCGCCAAAGGCGCAACCCCGAGCCACGGCAAAGGCTCGTCGGCTAGCAGTCAGGCACTGGTTAAGCAGGTTCGCAAAGGCGGCCACGGCCTAAAGGTCGGTTCACCAGCTGTTCAGGGCAACGAAGTCAAAGCATCGGTTCAAACCACTGACCTTGCATTCACAGTGACTGGCGTGCCGGCAATCATTAGCGACCCTTCACAAATCGCCGGCAAAATCATCTTCAAAGTTATTCCACTGCCGGCAGACGCCACTTCAGCACCAGCTACCCCGCCAAAGTTGACACCGCAGCAACACAAGTTTGATGGCAAATTCAAGCTCGGTTCAGCAAACACGAACCCACTGACTTTGACCGACTCGACCATTTCGGGTGCCATCAAAATTCGTGGCCTAAAGAGTGGCGCTGGCATTCAGAACCTTGCGGTCTACCCTTTCTTAGCAGCCGACCGTCACAGCGGCCTAGCTGCCCAAGCGGGCACCTCAGTGTTCGTGGTTGCGACCACCGCAGTTGACGGCAGCGTTAGCCTTTCGGGCCAATCGGGTGACCTAACACTTGACCTTTCGCAGAACACCGGAACCATCAGAACCGCCCAAACCGCAACCGTGAACGTGCCAGATGACAGCAAAGCTTATGCATTGCAAATCGTCAGAACTGCAGTTCTAGATCACCAGGGCAACTTGGTTGACGAAACCAACCCACCCGTGGTTGCAACAATCGGTCTAAGTGGCACCGGGTCAGTGACTGTTACCCTGCCAGACCTAAAACCAGGCAGCTACACCTTCAACCTGATTCAACTAACCGCACAAAACACCGGCGTATCAATCGGTGCTGATGGCGCACTAACCGCACCTCTAACAATCGGCTAAAACCAACAAACACCCCTTCGGCAAACACAAAGACACCCCAACGACATGTTGGGGTGTCTTTGTGTTTGCGAACCTTTAGGTTTGTGCCAATCCTGCATTTTCTATTGAGTGAGCTCAGGTGTAACATCAAAGAGTAACGACAGGGGAGCGCTCTAAGCGCTGAGAGTGTGGTGAACCACAGACCCTCGAACCTGATCCGGCTTGCACCGGCGTAGGAAGTCGAGAACTCGAAAGCCAAAGGCTGACCCCTTTCAAATATTCACGTCGCTTTCGGGCGCAGTTTGAAAGGTAATCAAATGACAGAAATCAACCTCGCTTCAAACCAAAAAGCAAACGGATGGCGCGTAATCGACTTTGTAGTCGCCGCAGTGCTCGCAGTTGTTTTAGGCGTGGGCATGTGGTCGTATGACACTTTTGCTTATGCGCCGGTCGGAGTGTTGTTTAGCGCAGTGCCCTGGTTGGCAGGGTTGCAGTTTGGCATTTGGACGATTCCCGCCATTACTGGCGCACTTATCGTTCGCCGCCCCGGCGCAGCATTGCTGGCCGAACTCATCGCCGCGACGGTCGAGGTTAGCCTCGGCAACACTTGGGGCGCAACTTCACTGTATTCAGCTTTGTTGCAGGGTGCAGCGGTTGAGCTCGCTTTGCTTTTGGTTCTATATCGCAGTTTCAACCTTTTGATGCTGGCACTTGCGGGCGCGGCTGCGGCCGTTGCCGAGGTGCTGGTCTATGAATCTTGGGCCTATTGGGCGGGCACTTCAACAGAATTTTTGGCAAGTTACCTTTTAGCCTGCATGGTTTCGGGTGCTTTGATTGCCGGGTTAGGTGGTTGGCTTTTGGTTAAGTCGTTACGAGCAGCCGGCGTGCTGGGTGCTTTTGCAAAATAGACCGATTGTCGAAGCTAAGCGCCTGAGTTGGCTGCCCGAGTCAAACTCGGGTGCTCAGCCAGTGCAACTTTTGCGCAGCCTGAATTTTTCAATCGCACCGGGCGAACGCCTGCTGTTGACCGGGCCGAGCGGATCAGGCAAGTCGACTCTTTTGCGCGCTATTGCGGGCGTGCTTCAACAAACCGAGTCAGGCAACTTTATCGGCGAACTTTATGTGCGAGGCCGAGCCGGCTTGCTGCTTCAAGACCCCGCAAACTCTTTTGTGGCCTCTCACCTAGGTAGCGAAGTTGCGTTTGGGCCCGAAAACCTTGCCTTGGGTGAATCTGAAATTCGAACTCGAGTTGCAAATGCCATAACAGCTGTGGCTCTGCCCTATGAATTTGGGCGGCCAACGAACCAGCTTTCTGGTGGCGAATCGCAACGAATGGCGCTCGCCGGAATCTTGGCCATGGCTCCAGACCTGTTGCTGCTAGACGAGCCGACCAGCATGCTAGATGGTG
>CAISOV010000095.1 GCA_903887175.1 uncultured Micrococcales bacterium | reverse complement strand
TTCAACGGATTCTTTGCAGGGCTCACGATTTTGATTCTGAGTCTTTATTTCATGGCTTCTTTAAGCAGTTTCAAAAAGTTTACTTATTCACTTGTGCCTGCTAGCAAACGCGAAACCTTTATCGAATTCAGTGAAGTTATTTCGAACTCGATTGGAAGATATGTAATCGGGCAGGTCTCAATCGCAGCGCTAAATGCGGTCTTGGGTTTTATAGTTATGTCAATTTTCGGCGTGCCATATGCCGTTGTTTTGGCGGTGCTTTCGTTCCTGTTGGTCTTGGTACCAATGATTGGCTCAATGGTCAACTCTGCAGTTGTAATTCTGGTGGCACTCATGGTCTCACCGGCCACCGCTATTGCCGTGGCAATTTACTACCTGATCTATATGCAAGTTGAAGCATATGTTGTTACTCCCAGAGTTATGAAAAAGGCTGTCAAAGTTCCTGGTGCCGCTGTGATGGTTGGCGCACTGGCTGGGGGCACTTTGCTAGGGCTTTTAGGCGCTCTGGTGTCGATTCCAGCCACCGCGGCCATTTCGATGATTATCAAGCAGGTCTGGATCAAGCGCCAAAACGAGCGTTAACATTTTCTGCAACAAAATTTAGTTTGCCGATTGCCTGCAAGATGAATCTTTTCAACCAGTAGTTGCTGAAAATCACCTAGTCAGACGGTTGCCAGTAATCAGGCAAAGGCGATTTGGCTGGGTTTACCAAAGCGACGATCTCATTCAAAACTCGAGTTGTGGCAACCTCGCCCACCCACAGGTGCTTGGCCCCTTCAACACCGATTAGTTTGAGGTTTGGCAGCATCGAGAATCGCTTAGCGGCCGCAGCCGGTTGCAAATAGTCATCATGTTCGGGCACCAGCGCGGCCAAAATCTTATCGCTGCCCACCCAAGTTGCCAGCTCAGCATCACTCGTGCGATGAAGCGGCGGAGACAACAGAATTACGCCAACGACAGGTTGGGCTGCTCCATATTTAAGGGCAAGTTCGGTGCCAAACGACCAACCGACAAGCCACAAATTGGGCAAACCGCGGCCTACGGCAAAAGCCACTGCGGCCTCGAGGTCGTGTCTTTCGGTGATTCCCTCGCCAAATACTCCCTCGCTGGTTCCACGGGGCGATGTTGTGCCACGTGTGTTGAATCGCAAAACAGCTACATCGGCAAGCTCTGGAAGCCGATTTGCCGCCTTGCGAAGCACGTGACTGTCCATAAATCCACCATGAGTGGGCAACGGGTGCAGAGTAATCAGAGTGGCAACTGGCGCCCTACCAATTGGCAATGCTAGCTCGCCCACCAACGTCAAACCGTCAGAAGTAGTTAGAGAAATCTCTTCGCGCTCAGCGGGCAATATCACTGACGAACGAATTTCGATGCGGTCGGTCACAGTAGTGGTCCTTGAAAAGATTTGAAGCAGGCAGTGTGAAAGTGCCTGCGAGTCTCAACGCCACGGATTGCATCCCAAGCCACAACGTGCGCAGTGCCAGTTTTGATCTCGATGTTGCAATGCGGGCAAATCCAAGTTTTTTCAGTCTCTGAATTACCGGTGACATTCTGAACCACATAATCGACGCCACGCTTAGTAACCTCACGCCGCAATGAACTTCTAAGAACATCGAGCCTTAGGTCGGGCTCAGCCTCATCAGGCTTAGCTTTTCGCCCACCACGGGCAGTGCGATTGTTGCGTGGCACTAATACCACCCGAACTGATCTGAATGAGCAAGAGCAGAACATGCGGTCAAATATCGGCGTGTGATGTAGTTGACTCCCCAGCGAATCTGGGTTGCCGGGTTAGTCTGCCAGTCAGAGGCCACACTGGCCATTTTTAGACCAGGCAACGCTTGCGGAATTCCATAAGCACCCGAGCCTGCGTTGTAGGCATTCACACGCCAATTCGATTCGCGAGTCCACAGGCTAACCAAACACGAATACTGGGTTTCGTTCCAGCCCAAGCTCGTGACGAAATCATAAGCGATAGCCTTGGCTGTGCCAGGGTCAGGCTTGCCTGCGAGGTTCACAAACAGTGCATTTTTGCTGCCGCCGGTGACCACGGTAAAACCACCACGGTCAAAGGTGAATTTTTGCGGTGAACTGTAGGTGTAGTTCTGCGGGTACCCCGGCGAGTTGGGGCCGTAGGCATCCAAGATTCCTGCCATGGCCATGTTGCCCGAATATGGGTCGACGATTGTGACCATCAGCAGCGCGCTTGTAAATAAAAAAGAAATCGTAGGTTTAGCAGACCGTTTCTTGGGCGCTGCCACCACTCGAGTTGGTTTGGGCCGACGAGCTCGAGTTGGCTTTGAAGGCCTGCCGGCGCGCGCACTTAGCCCAAATAGGCGTTGCCTCAGGCGAGTTTTGTTAGCTTCATGCCTGCCCAAGATTCACCTCGCTCGTTTTGCTTGACCAACTGCCAATTTTAGCAATTTGTGTCAAATAAGCCTATTTGCCCAAGGCTTGGCGAAGTTGAATAACCTCGATAGCACGATCAAGAAACGCATCAACCTGCGTTTCTGAGTATCCGCCGCGCTTGACCTTGAATAGTTGACCTCGAACGTCAGAAGGCACCAAAGTTGCGTTAGAGAACAAGTACCTCTCAAGCATCATGCAAAAAGTGTCAACCTGCTTCGGGGAATACCCGCGAAGTGGCCAGCTAACCCGCTTAAACCTCCTGGTCTTTCGTCTATCGATTCGGCCCTGAAGCGATTCGATGAAACGTGCCAACCGATCATCTAGGGCAAACGCGCCCTGGTCTGCAAGCTGATGCGAGATTTCTTTTTGCGCAAACGTGTCTTCTAAGCGATCGATGGCGGTATCAACCGCGGCTATTGCATAACCGCCCTTAACCATTGAGAAAGTAGCGTGTCGAGCGAACCCTGAAGACACTAAAAATTGCGAGGGATCTTCGAACTGAAGCCGCGCTTTGCTGATGAACTCATCGACTTCAGCTGGCGCATAGCCAAGCCCTTTTTCTTGCTTCGGAAAACTGTAACTCACAGATTGATTCTCTCAGTAAAGGCTGAACATTTAGCGCGCAATCAGTTCGCACAGCATATAAGTGACAAGCGCGGCAGGCAAAATGCTGTCGAGACGGTCCATAACGCCACCGTGGCCAGGCAGCCACGAACTCATATCTTTGACGCCTAAATCGCGCTTGATGAGAGACTCGGCAAGGTCTCCGAAAACGGCAGCGACCAAAAGTGCCGCGGCAAAGATCAAACCAAACCACCACGCTTGATTCAACACCGTGACGCTGAACAAAATTGCTGAAATCGAACCCGCGATAATCGAAGCCAACAAGCCCTCAAGAGTTTTCTTGGGGCTGACACCTGGAGCCATTTTGTGTTTGCCAAACACGCGACCTAGCAAATAGCCAAAAGTATCAATCATTGCCACGGTTGTGATGAAAGCAACCACCCAACCGGTGCCGTGCTCTTCGTCTGACCGCCGAAGCAATAACATCACGAAACTGGTAGTAAGCGGCAAATAAATAACCACAAAAGCCGCGGCGGCAAAATCTCGCAGGGCATGCCGAAAAGTTCGATCAGCAACTTTTGGTTGCAACCAAAGTTCGAAGCTGCGCCAAATCACCAAAGCTAGAACTATTCCAAAAGCTGCGATCCACTGCCCCAGCTCGCCACCATAGTAGGCAGCTGGCATGATTGCAGCCGAACCGATCGTTGCCGGAAACCTTGCAACCCGCCAACCCTTGATTCTTAATGCCGTAGAAAGCTCAAAAGCGCCCGCTGCTGCTGCAACGGCCGCGAGCAAAATCATCAGCCACTGAACCACCAGAATGCTCAGCAAAAAGATAGCACCCAGAAGCACGCCGACAATGATCGACGCTTTCAGACTGCGGCCTGCCGGCTTGCTGATTACAGGTGAAGTCAAACTAAACCTCTAGCAGTTCTGCTTCTTTGCGCTTCAACGCTTCGTCGATTTGATCTACATAAGTCTTAGTTAAAGCCTCTAGCTCTTTGTCGCCGCGAGCAATGTCATCGTCGCCAGCCAGGCCATCTTTTTTAAGGGCGTCAAATTCATCTTTTGCTTTTCGACGCACATTGCGAACAGAAACGCGGTGATCTTCGGCTTTAGTTTTTACCAACTTGACATACTCTTTGCGGCGATCTTCAGTGAGCTCAGGCAACGAAACGCGCACAAGGTTGCCGTCGTTAGTTGGGTTGGCGCCCAGGTTCGGCATGTCGCGAATAGCTTTTTCAATGGCACCAAGAGCGCTCTTGTCGTATGGTGTGATGACAATTGTGCGGGCTTCAGGGTTTTGCAACGAACCCAATTGGCCGATAGGAGTTGGAGTGCCGTAATAGTCCACTAGAAGCTTCTGAAAGAGCTGAGGGTTGGCGCGACCGGTGCGCACAGTAGCAAAGTCATCTTTAGCAGCCTCAACTGCCTTCACCATTTTGTCAGTGGCGGTTGCCAGAATCTCAGTGATCATTTTTTCTCCTATTTGAAATCTTTATTGCTTAAGTTCTTCTTATTGAAATGAAATGCCTACTAGGCAGTCACCAACGTGCCGATTTGTGCGCCCTCAATGGCTGCGGCGATATTCCCGCCATCCATGCCGAAAACACGCATTGGCATTTGGTTGTCCATGCAAAGACTGAAAGCCGTGGCATCAACAACTTTGAGGCCTCTAACCAAAGCTTCTTGGTAACTTAATTTGTCGAGCTTAACTGCGGTTGGGTCTTTCTTAGGGTCTGCGCTATAAACACCGTCGACACCGTTTTTGGCAACCAAAACCTCGTCTGCGCGAATCTCGAGAGCTCGCTGCGCCGCAACCGTGTCAGTTGAAAAATAGGGCAACCCAGCGCCAGCACCAAAAATCACAACGCGACCCTTCTCGAGGTGACGAATCGCACGAAGCGGCACATAAGGCTCGGTTACCTGTGCCATTGAGATTGCCGACTGCACGCGTGTGCTAACGCCGGCCTGCTCAAGAAAGTCTTGTAGTGCGAGGGCATTCATGACTGTGCCCAGCATGCCCATGTAGTCTGCGCGCGAGCGATCCATGCCGCGCTGCGAAAGTTCGGCACCTCTAAAGAAGTTGCCGCCACCAACTACGATGGCAACTTCGGCGTGCTTGGCGCCCTCGGCGATTTGTCTAGCGATGCCCGCAACGATGTCTGGGTTTACCCCAAGAGTGCCGCCACCAAATGCTTCACCCGAGAGTTTCAATAAAACTCTGCGAGGTTTAAGTTCAGACAAGGTGGCTCCCTCTATCGTTTGCGGTTTCAAGTTTTACGTTTCTATTTTAGCGAAGCAACAAAAAAGGCTCGGTTACTTTGCCTAAGCAAAACAACCGAGCCTTTGAAGTTTTAAGCTATTAGGCTCCGACGCGGAATCGCACGAAACCTGAAACTTTGATGCCTGCGTTCTCTAGAACCTTGGCAACTGACAACTTGTTGTCTTTTGCAAAGTCTTGCTCTAGCAAAACGTTCTCTTTGAAGAAGCCGTTTACGCGGCCTTCAACAATCTTTGGCAGTGCGCCTTCAGGCTTGCCTTCGTTGCGAGCGGTCTCTTCAGCAATGCGGCGCTCGGTGGCGACAACATCAGCTGCGATCTCTTCGCGAGTTAGAACGCTCGGCGAGAAAGCAGCGATGTGAACTGCAACATCGTGAGCGGTCTCTGCATCTGCACCTTCAAATGCAACCAAAACGCCAACCTGCGGTGGCAAGTCTTTGCTGGTGCGGTGAAGATAAGCGTCAACGCCTGAGTTCTTTAGAACTGCTAGGCGGCGAAGTTCAACCTTCTCGCCCATGATTGCAGCTTCGTCATTGATTGCGTCAGCAACAGTCTTGCCGGCAAGGTCAGCTGCAAGAGCTGCCTCTAGGGTCTCTGCGCCTGCTGCAACGATTGCGTCAGCGATGCTTTCTGCAAGTGAAACGAACTTTTCTGCCTTGGCAACAAAGTCAGTCTCGCAAGCAAGCTCAATCAGGGTTCCGGTGCCACCATTAACGCGGGCAACAACCAAACCATTGCTGGTGGTGCGGCCTTCACGCTTAGTAACGCCTTTTAGGCCCTTTAGGCGAAGAAACTCAAGGGCTTTATCAACGTTGCCATCGGCTTCGTCAAGGGCGCCTTTGCAGTCCATCATGCCAGCGCCACTGCGCTCGCGAAGTGCTTTTACGTCGGCTGCTGTGTAGTTAGCCATATTTACTTTGCGTCTTTCTCTGCGGCTGCTTCGGCTGGTGCCTCGGCTGGGGTTTCAACTGGTGCTTCAACAACTTCGGCGGCTTCGGCTGGCGCCTCAACAACTGCGGCTGGTGCCTCTGCTGGGGTTTCGACAACTGCGGCTGGTGCCTCAGTTGCAGGCGTTGCTGCCTGGCTCTGCTCTAGAAGCTCGCGCTCCCACTCAGCCAAAGGCTCAACAGCCTCTTCTGGCTTTGCGTGACGAGCAATTAGGCCCTCTGCAACTGCGTCAGCGATAACACGGGTAAGCAAGCCAACTGAACGGATCGCATCGTCGTTACCTGGAATGCCGATCGTCACTTCGTCTGGGTCACAGTTAGTGTCGAGAATCGCGATTACTGGAATGCCAAGCTTCTTAGCCTCAGTGATTGCTAGGTGCTCTTTGTTGGTGTCAACAACCCAGATGGCTGAGGGAGTCTTGGTGATGTTGCGAATACCGCCCAGGGTCTTCTCAAGCTTCTCTTTTTCACGGCGAAGAATCAAAAGTTCCTTCTTGGTGAGGTTTGTGGTCTTGTGGGCGTTTGCGAAGTCCATGACTTCAAGTTCCTTTAGGCGTGCAAGACGCTTCTGAACAGTGTTGAAGTTGGTCAAAAGACCACCCAACCAACGCTGGTTGATGTAAGGCTGGCCAACGCGAAGAGCCTGCTCAGCGATTGCTTCTTGAGCCTGCTTCTTGGTGCCAACGAACATGATGCTGCCGCCGTGTGCAACTGTCTCTTTGACGAACTCATAGGCGTCGTCAATGAGCTTTAGCGACTTCTGTAGGTCGATGATGTAGATACCCGATCGGTCGGTCAGAATGAATCGACGCATCTTTGGGTTCCAACGGCGAGTTTGGTGGCCGAAGTGAACGCCGCTGTCTAGCAGCTGGCGAATGGTTACGACTGGCATAGTCGTGCTCCTTTTTGGTGCTTTTGCACCATCAGTTGTCTGTTAGCAGCCGGTTGGCTGAAACACCTGGTGTTGAGCGCCTTCTGCTGAATCTTGAGAATCAGACTGAAAAGTTGGTCGCTTTGGTCAACACGCGAAGTCGGCGCAGGCTTAGAAAGCTCAAATAAATTTGGGATCTCGCAGCTTGAACCGCTGCTAGCAAGTTTAGCAAGATTTACTTCGGATTGCCTAGTTGAAGGCCACTGCTAACGGATGAATTGTTGGCAACTTTTTGCCCTCTGTTTTTATGCACCAACTTCGAGGCACACCAAAAATCTTTGCCCGCAGTCGAGCAGGCTTGGCAGATGAGTTTTTTTCATAAAAACACCATGATTGCGTTTGGGTTTTTAGTCGTTTCTTTTTGTTGGATCACCTATGGCGCACCAGACTCAGCAAGAGCTGCAGCAGCATTGCCTTCGGCTAATTTGCGCGCGAGCAAAACCCTCACACATTGGGTTTTTCCGGTTAGCTCGCAAGTTGTTTTGAAAGACTTTTGGGCGCCTAATGGCGACTTTTCGGCAGGGCATCGCGGGGTTGATTTTGCTGCTACAGAGGGCGAAAGCGTGATGGCTGTAGCTGACGGAACCATTCGATTCGCAGGCCCAGTGGCTGGCCGAAACTTGCTTTCTTTGCAGACCGATAGTGGGCTGGTTGCTGAAGTCGAGCCCGTTTGCGCAACTGTTTCAAAAGGTGACTCGGTTACAGCTGGCCAGGCCTTGGGTGTGATTTGCTCGTCAAACCAGATTGGGCATTGCGCGATTAGCTGCGTGCACCTTTCGGCACGAAACTTCTCGCAGAGTTATGCCAGAGGTTTTGCCTATTTCAACCCGCTGCTGTTCTTAAATCGATATCAACCTAGCCATCTAGTGGCTATTGGCTCGCTGCGGTAGCGACGAAGCAACATGGCTAGGAACGAGGGTGTGCTTGTTTGTAACTATCGCGCAGCCGTTCAACGCTAACGTGAGTGTAGATCTGGGTGGTTGCTAGGTTTGCGTGGCCGAGTAGCTCTTGCACCGAGCGCAAGTCAGCGCCACCGTCAAGCAAATGAGTGGCAAAGCTATGGCGCAGCGCGTGCGGCCCGAGTGGGCCACTTGCTGCCGCGAGTGGCAGAGCTGCAAGATTTTTGGCCACCAAATCAAAAATCTGGCGCACCCCCAAACGTTTTCCTTTGGCCGTGAGCAACAAGGCGTCTCCGCTATTTTCGTTCATAAAAACCGTTCGGCCTTGTTGCATCCAAAGGTCAAGCGCGCGGCGCGCGGGCTCACCAAAGGGAACCATGCGCTGCTTGTCGCCTTTGCCAATAATGCTCACTAGCCCGCGGTGATAATCAATGCTGTCTAGGTTCAGGTTGGCAAGTTCGCTCACGCGAGCGCCGGTTGAATAAAGCATTTCAAAGACAACAAGGTCGCGAATTCCGGTTGGGTTATCAACTGTGGCTGCCTCAGCTAGCCATGACAACAGCTGTTTCATCGCATCGGCACTGACCACAGCGGGCAGCGGGCGGTCAAGTTTTGGCGATTTGAGGCGAAGCCCGGGGTCAACTGCAATTAACTTGTGCTCGTAGCACCAGGCGCTAAACATGCGAAGCGCTGCAGCTTTTCTTGCCACAGTCGACTTAGCTGAATCGCTCTTGGTAACAAACCAAAGGTAGTTGCGCAGATTCTCAATCGTCAGGTCTCGCGCCTCTGGTTCATCGCGCCCAGCCGCGCCGTTTTCGGCAGCCTGAAAGTCGATAAAGCCTCTGAGGTCGCCTAGATACGACTTCACGGTGTTTGGCGAATAGCCTTTGAGGCTCGAAAGCTCTCTCAAATATTCGCCTAACAGGCTGATCAGTTGAGTTTGCACATTTTTAGCTTAAGCTCGGGCAAACCCACCACCGCGCTGAAACACTGCGCCTTTCGAAATCAGCTTTTGCAGGGTCACGGTGGCTTCGTTATTGGTAATGCCCGCGTCAGAGCAAATCTCTTGCACGCTGCGGTTGCTGAACCCTAGGGCGTCTAGCGTGCGCGTTTCGAGCGGCGAGAGGCTTGCCTCTGAGAACGGGAATTCAGCAATGGAATCAAAATAAAGATCTGCAAGGTCTTTTGAGCTTTGAATCAGCAGCGCCTTTGACTCGGCGATTAACTTATTTGTTCCTTGAGACTTGGCCGAGAGTATTGAGCCTGGCACAGCGGCGACATGTCGGTTCAATGCAGCTGCATGATTGGCCGTGTTCACGGCGCCCGATCGAATGCCGGCCTCAACAACCAAAGTTCCGACAGAAAGAGCTGCGATGATTCGATTGCGCTGCAAAAACCTCCACTTAGTCGGCGCCGTGCCTAAGGCGACTTCACTAATGACAGCGCCCGAATCGACTATTTTTCTTAACAGCGACTCGTTGGCGCGCGGGTAAAGCCGGTCGACTCCCCCAGCCATAACCGCAATCGTCGGAACACCAACTAACAAGGCGCAACTGTGCGCTATGGCGTCAATGCCAAAAGCACCACCAGAAACCACAGCAAAATCCTGTTCCGCTAGCCCTTGAACCAATGATGTTGTGACATCAAACCCATAACTAGTCGGCGTTCTGCAACCGACTATCGCCCAGCTCTTTTGACTTTGAGCTAACGCGCTAGTCTGACCTCGCACCCAGAGCAAACACGGCGTCGCCAGCTGCAAATCGCCTAGTTGTTCGGGCCAATGTTCGTGCTGGTGATCGACGAGTTGAACGTCTAAACGGGCAGCTTCGTCGAGAGACTTGATGACCGATGCCATTGATAGCCGCGGCAACCACCGCGCGAGTGATTCATCTAAGGTTGCTGCAAAATCTACAAAACGGTGCTCAGCTTGTTCAAACTGACCCGTGTCTTTGAGCGCCGCGTGCCAAGCATCACGACTCGCACCGTTGACCAAAAGAGCTAGTGCTTCTGGGCCTCCTAGTGCCTGCCGAAGCAACCCACCAAATTCATCGCCGGGTTCAGTCAAAATGCTCCAAGCGACTGACGAAAAGAGTTCGATTGGGTCACCCGAATTTTTTAGAGCCGAATGGTTTAACATTTGTGCACTTAGCTTTAGACGCTGCATTAGCTGATCTGAATTGTTCAAAAGTTAGCACCTAAAGGCGCATCATCGCCGCGCAAGGCAAGGGCCATGGCCAAGTCTTCGGTGTTAGGTGTGTCATGACCAGCAAGGTCAGCAATTGTCCAGGCTAGGCGCAGACACCGATCGTAACCCCGCATGCTGATGCGCCCGCGATTTAGCGCTTTATCTAGCTCTAAGGTCACTGAACTTTCAAGCCTAAGCTCGCCTTTCAGGTAGGTTGCCGAAACCTGCGAATTGGTAAACCACGGTGTCGCTTTTAGGCGAGTCTGAGCCCTTGCGCGAGCTCGTTCAACCTGCATTCGCCCTTGTTTTGAGGTTAGGGGAACCGTTCTATCTGCATCTTCAAGCAACCTCATTTTGAGCGCTGAAACAGGCTGAATTACGAGCCTGATGTCTATGCGATCAAGCAGCGGGCCACTCAGTTTCTGGGCGTAACGCACACGAGCGATGGCCGAACACTTGCACCCTGAAACCGAAAAAGCTTTGCCACATGGGCACGGGTTTGCAGCCAAGATGACCTGACATCGCGCCGGAAAAACCGCAGTGCCCGCAGACCTGTGCAGTCGAATCTCGCCGCTCTCTAAAGGCTGGCGAAGTGCATCAAGAACTGGCGTTTGAAACTCTGGTGCCTCGTCAAGAAAAAGCACCCCATTATGAGCAAGTGAGATTGCCCCTGGCCTTGGTGTCTTTAACCCACCACCAACGATTGCAGACATAGATGCACTGTGATGTGGTGCCTCAAACTTTGGTCGAAGATCTAACCCCACCCCGTCGCCACCAAAAACTGATCTTCCGACCACAGAGGCAACCGCGGCTGACTCAAGCGCCTCTTCGACGCTTAAGTCAGGCAACAGTGTCGGCAATCTTTCGGCGAGCATAGTTTTGCCCGCTCCAGGGGTTCCCACCATAAGCACGTGGTGCCCGCCGGCGGCAGCAACCAACATCGCGTGTAATGCAAAATCTTGACCTTTTACGTCGGCAATGTCGAGTTGCGAGATTTTTGCATCGCATGGCATCACGCCCGCTCGCTCAATAGTCGCGCCGCCTTGATTGAACTCTTTATCGCCCGCGTGCCATGCGACGGCCTGCTTTAAGCTGCGCACGCCGACAACCTCGATGCCAAGTATCAGCGAAGCTTCGGCAAGTGAAGCATGCGGAACCATCACACATGTGGCTCCAAGGTCACGAGCGGCTTTGACCATGGGCAAGATTCCCGGCACGGGTCGAACAGAGCCGTCGAGGGTTAGTTCACCTATGTGCAAGGTGCTTGCAATCGAAGCATTTGTGATTGCCGCATTTGAACCTGCGCCTGAAGCTGCCAAAACCGCCATGGCTATCGAAAGGTCGAATGACGAACCTTGTTTTGGCACTGAGGCAGGCGACAGGTTCACGGTTATGCGCCGAGCCGGCCATGCTAGGCCTGAATTTGTGATGG
>CAISOV010000094.1 GCA_903887175.1 uncultured Micrococcales bacterium | reverse complement strand
GTCAAATAAGGAGCCACTTCGGCAACACGTGTCTTAGGGTCACGGTTATAGAGAATCTGCGAGTCGTTGGTGACGCCGTTTGAAAGCAGAATCTGCTCGCTGCCAAACTTGATGGCATAGGCCAAGCGTGCGGCGATGTTGTCAAGCTTTGGGCCACCGTTGCCGGCAAAAGTTGTATAAGTTTGCTGGGCACTGTTCTTGCCGCCAGGGTAGTCCATTTCGATTCCGCTGGTCGACCCCGCAGCTGATGCGGCACCGCCCACAATCGAATATTTTGGCGAGTTTTCACCAAAATAGATTCGCGGTTCGTAGGCACCGAGCTGCCCTGTTGAAGGAATGCCAGCTTGCAAGAAAACTGGCTGACCGTCGGCCGACCGCTGGTTTCCATAGGCTGCCACAACGCCGTATCCGTGGGTGTAAACCAACGTGTTGTTGTACCAACTTTGCGAAGTGCCCAAGCCTGATTGCTGCAGCTCACGAACCGCTAAAACGGTGTCTTGGCTCTTGCCTTTGATTGTGTATCGGTCAACGTCTAGGTGATTTTCAAAGTTGTAATACTGGCGGTATTGCTCAAGCTGGCGGAACGAGGCGCTGACCAAATATGGGTCAATGATGCGAATCGAGGCTGTGGTTTCGGCGTCTTTGCGAATGTCAGCCGCCGAAGCAGTCGACTTGGCGTTGTAGCTTGCAGTTGTGACGTTGTCTAGACCATAGGCGAATCGTGTTGCGTCTAAGTTGCGGTTGATATATTCGCCTTCAAGAGTGCGCTCGTTGGGCCCAACTTGAAAGTTTTGAACACCCCACGGATACACTCCTTCGAGCACCAAAGCTGTGACCAGCATTAGTGCTGTGGCCAGAACTGGCAGGCGCCAGCGGCCCGCGATTGCTGAGAAGACGAAAAGTGCTGCCACGAAGATTGCCACGATTGAAAGAATCTGAAGACCTGGTATCGAGGCGTTGACATCGGTGTAGGTGGCTCCGGTGTAAAGACCGCTTGAACTGTTCATTGTTGAGAACTGGTCGAGCCAAAGGCTAAAGCCTTGAGCGCCAAAATATGCTGCGGCCAAAAGACCAACCTGAAGTCTCGCAGCCCGAGTTAGCGCACCACGCAAACCAGTGAAGCGAATGCCACCAAAAGCTAGGTGAACGGCGACCGAAAGCAACAGTGCAAGCATTAGCAGCGCCGAAACGAACGTGACTACGACTCTAAAAAATGGCACGTCAAAAAGATAAAAACCAATATCCATGCCAAACTGCGGGTCTTTAGTGCCGGTATAGCTGCGATTTAGCCACATCAAAATGGTGCTCCAGGTTGAGCTAACTGCCACACCCGCGAACAAACCAAGCAGCGCTGGCACGCCGATCAATATTGCCTTGCGCAACTGCGTGAACAGGTCGCTGAACTGAGCAAAGTTAGCGTTGGCCGATCGCACATAAATTGGGCGATTGCGATATGCCAAAGCCAGAGAGCCCCAAGTCGCAAACCACATCACCACCGCTGGAACCACAAAACTCAAAATCTTGGCCGTCAGATTGGTTGCAAAAACCTCACCAAAACCCAGCTGATTGAACCACAGAATGTCGGTATACATGCCCGAAAGCGAAGTGAACAGAATCGCCAAAGCGATCAGAATCAAAAACGAAATCAGCAGTGGGCGACGTTTGCGCTTAGCAGGTGCTGGGCTTTGAGTAGACATCGTTGACCTTCGTTAGGGTTAGGTTATTTGGTTGCGGTGCACTGCGGCAAAGCAGTGGTTTTAGGGTTTGAAGCAATGCTCTTTAAAGCGTCTAAAGCATCTTGCAAATTAGCAACTTTGGTCACATGCAAACCATCGGGAATATGACCGACTACCTCGTTGCAGTTCGCCTCTGGGGCCAAAAACCAAGTCGCACCCTGACCGACAGCACCCCACATTTTTTGCTGGATGCCCCCAATCGGGTAGACATTGCCGTTGCCATCAATTTCGCCGGTGCCGGCAACCGACTGCCCGCCGGTCAATGATCCGGGTGTTAGCTTGTCAATGATTCCAAGGGCAAACATCATGCCACCACTGGGGCCGCCAACGTTTTGCAGACGCAGTTTCACGCTAAAAGGAAAAACATAAGTGTCAACTATCGAAATGCCCATTCGCCAAGCGCCTGAGATTTTCGTCGGAGTAACCTGCACGTGCAAAGTTTGCGAACCTCGAACCACGGTCAAGGCCAGCGGTTTCTTATTAGCGTGCGCACTTACCAGCGAACGCAAAGTGTCGCCGTTAGCTAAAGCAGCGCCGTCAACCGCAGTGATGACATCTTTGGCTTTTAGCACGCCGTCAGCTGGAGTGTTTTTAGTGACTGAATAAACCGTCACCTTGTTAGGAATCTTGTAGCCCAACTGCCGAAGCGCCGAAGCGGTTGCCTGCTGCTGCGAATCTTTCATCATCGCGAAATCGGCTTTATTAGATGCGCTGCCTGAAACACCTGGCGCGAAAACTTCGTCAATAGGCAACACCTGCATCTTAGGGTCAGCCCAGGCTTGCAAAACCTCAACCCAATTCGGGGTGTGGCCGGGTTGCCCTCGCAAACCCACCGTCAGCAAAAAGAGTTTGCCTTTGGTGTCAGCGGCGGCAGTTTCATAAGTCTTGGCGCCCGAAATACTAATCACCTTGGCACCGCTGTCAGTGCCCAAAACGTTAAAGACCGTGCCCGGCTCTTCAATCACATAAGGGGTCGGCGCATTAAAGGCATAGGCGACACCGCCCAAAAAGATTGCAGTCAGCGAATACCCAAGAACAACACGCCAACCAAAGCGGCGGCGTTTAACAACCGTGGCGTTATCAACCAAGTCGTGTGGGGGCTCAGCGCCAGTCGAATCATTAAAAAAACTCAAAGCAAACCTCTCTAGATTTAAGACTAGGTGAGATTGCTTTGCAATTGACGCGCAGAAAGTTGACAGGCTTAACGCCTTGGGCGAACATGCGATAAAAATGTGCCAATTATGTGGCGATGCAAGCAACCCTAGCCGTAGCCTTAACAGCAAAGGAGGCACTTGATGAGTGACGAATTTGAAGGCAGCTCAGGCGCCTCAAACCCAGAAGATTTTGCCCAATTTTTGCGCAAATTTTTAGCCGGAGACGCCGGGCTAAGCGCCGAAGAGCTGGCGCGAGCAGCCGGCCTGCCAAACGACCCAAAGATGCTCTCAGAGCTTGCAACTCAGATTCAGCAAGCACTTGCTGCCGCAAACGCCAACCCACACGCTGGCGTCAACTGGCAACTCGCAGCCCAGCAAGCCAAAACTCAAATTAGAGCTGCATCGGCACCAATTACCGACCGCAGTCGAAACCAGGTTCGCGACGCCTCAGCAATTGCGACCCTTTGGCTCGGTCAAGCTACCGAAATTTCAGAACTGACTACCGAAGCCAAACTTTTGACACGTGAACTTTGGGTCGACGATGCCCTGCCACTTTTTCAAGCCCTAGCCGACCCAGTAGCCACACAAATGAGTGGGGCACTCAGCGATCACCTAAGCCAGAACTCACCCGAAGAGCTGCAGGGAATGCTGGGCCAAGCCACAAACCTCATGAAGTCAGCCGGTGCCGCCCTTTTTGCCATGCAACTTGGGCAAGCACTGGGCAAACTCGCCAACGAAGTGCTAACCGGCACCGAGATCGGCCTGCCAATTTTTAGCGACCAAAGACCCGCATACGTTGCTCAAAATGTCGAGATTTTTGCGGCCAGCCTAGAGCTCGAACTTGATCAGGTTTATTTGTATCTCGCAGTGCGCGAAATGGCACACAACCGACTCTTCAAGCACAGCCGCTGGCTTCGAGACCACGCGGTCGCGCAAATCACCAGCTATGCCTCAGGCATCAAAATCGACAACGACAAAATCGCCGAAGTTGCAGGTGAAATTGACCTAAGCAATTTAGACGGCGACCAGCAGGCTGAACTTCGCGAAGCTTTTGAGTCTGGCGCTTTCATTGCCGATCGCACCGAAAGCCAAGAACGCGCGCTTGAAAGTGTTGAAACGCTGTTAGCTCTAATCGAAGGCTGGGTTCAAGTTGTCTGCGAAGCGGCAACAGAACGCTTGCCGCAGGCAGCTGCAATTGCCGAAGCCGTGCGGCGCCGACGCGCAACCGGTGGGCCTGCAGAGCAAACGTTCACAACTTTGGTTGGGCTAGAACTTCGCCCTCGCAAAATGCGTGAAGCTGCACAAATGTGGCGCCAAATCACCACTGAGCTTGGTTCAGCAGCGCGTGACGGTCTATGGGCCCACCCAGATTTGATGCCAACTGCCGAAGACATAGCCGACCCAAGTGCACTCATTGCCCGCTTGAAGTCTGCTAAAACTTCGCCAGATGAACTCGACAAAGAACTGCGAGACCTGCTCGGCGAATAGCGCTGTGGATAACCACGAGGTGTTTTGAGCGTCAGCTGTCAAAATCGCCAAATGGAGATCGTTATCAACCCGGCGGCACCTCGAGTTTGGCGCAGTGAGTCATCGCTTCAAATTGGGTTTGGTGGCAACCGGGTTGTGCTAGAAAACTTGCAACCCCGCCACGAAGCGCTGATCGACGCGCTTTATAGCGGGCTGACAATTGAACAAGCACGCGATTACGGGAGGCACCTAAAACTTCGGGCCACAGAAACGCAGGCTCTGATTCAAGCACTCAAACCCTTGTTTTTGTTGCAGACAGAGCGCAACCGCCAAACCGATTCCCGCGGCCAAACTCTCGCAAGTGAGGTTGATTCAAGCCAAATGCTAGACACCTCGACTTTTGCAACCGAATCGCCAGTTTTTCAAAATGCTCTGGGTGAAATGAACCGTGCGAGCCACGACTATGAAGCTCGTGGTGAAACCGTTTGGCTGCGAAGGGGTGAAAGCGCAGTGTTTATAAGCACACTCGACGCGACCGGTCAAATAATTGCCGAAGCGCTAGCCACAGCAGGCTTAGGAGTTTTAGTCAGCGGTGACATCACAGAGTCTCGATTAGAGAGCACGCACAAAAAGCTTGAGGCTTTGCCTTCAAGGCCTATGTTGCTCACCTTGCCTCAGCTTTCAGAACAACAAATTGGCCGACTAGATCTTGCGATCTTGCTTGGTCAGCAGCTAATCGAACCGCAAAAATTTGCTGCCTGGATCAACCGAGGCGCACCCCACCTCGGCGCGGTGTTCGCGAGCGCGGCTGAAGAGCTAAAGCCTTTGGTCAGTCATGTCATCATCGCTGCCAAAACACCGTGTTGGGTCTGTTTAGAACTTGAACGATGCGCTCGCGATGCTGCCTGGCCACAAATAGCGAGCCAGTTGCTGGGGCGCGAAAAGCCTTTCGATTCTGCAAGCGCAAGGCTGACGATGGCGGGTCAAGTGGTTTCAAAAACTCTTGCCCACATCGACAGGCGAAACGGCTTCGGGCGCGAGACCCCTGAGTTGCTCTGGAGTTTTAGCCCGGAATGTTCATGCCGCTTGGGCGCTGCTCAAACTTAGTCAAAAAGCGCGAAGCGATTCGATCGCGGCCAGAGGCAGCATCGCGTTTCGACCAACTCAACTGCAACTCGCGACCGGCACGAGTGATGGCTACATAAAGCAGCCGCTGTTCCTCGGCAATCTCAGCATCAGTCTGGGCGTAGCTGATTGGCAAAAACCCTTCACTTAGCCCTGCAACAAAAACTACCGGCCACTCCAGGCCCTTCACAGCATGAATCGTCGACAAAGTTACTGCCGACTGAACCGGTTCGTGTTGCGAGCGCTTGCGCTCATCAAGTTCTTTAGCAAAATCAACCAGAGTTGAGTCTTCTGGCATCTCATCTAAAATTCCAATAAACGCGTTCAAGGCGGCCCAACGCTCGCGCACCGCGCCGGCTTCGGTTGGCGGTTTAGCTTGCCAACCCAATGAACGACAAATATCTGAAACCGCATGGTTCAAAGATTTGCCTGTTGGCATCACAGACTCAGCACGAACACCTTGCATTGCCTGCTGAATTTCTGCTCGGTTAAAGAACCTTTCGCCGCCCCGCACCGAATATTCAATGCCCTTTTTAGCAAGAGCGTTTTCAAAAACTTGTGACTGGCCGTTAGTTCGATAAAGCAGCGCAATATTATTAGCCGGCACCCCTGCTTGAAGACTTGCTTTAATTGACTCAGCGATCGTTTCAGCCTCTTCAGCATCTGACGAAAAAGTCAAAACACGCGGGCGCACACCTTCAAAACCTTGAGATTGCAAAGGCTCACTGCCTTCGGTCAGCAAGTTGGCAAAATCGATGATCTGGCTAGAAGACCGATAGTTTCGAGTCAACTGCACTTTAGTGGCATCTTCAAATCGGTCAGTAAAGTTCTTTAAAAATTCGCTCGTAGCGCCGGTGAACGAATAAATAGTTTGATTCGGGTCGCCTACGACACACAGGTCAGACCGGTCACCCAGCCACAGATCAAGCAGTGCGTGCTGAAGTGGCGAAACATCTTGATATTCGTCAACAGTAAAAAATCGGTATTGCTGTTGCACGTGAGCGAGCGCTCTTGGTTCAGCTCGCAACATTCCTAAAGTCAAAATCAAAACATCTTCAAAGTCGATTTTTTGAGCCTTTATTTTGGCCTCTTCAAAAGCGCGCTGAAGCACCACGTTGGTAGTGTGCGACAAACCCGCCACCTTGGGTCTGGTTGTGAGTTGCTCATATTTTTCTATGCTCAGCATTGATAGCTTTCGCCACTCAATTTCAGACGCCAAATCTCGAATCGCAGCTGCATCTAACTCGATTCGGTTTTGCGTTGCTACCGAACTTAACATGGCCGCCTTGGCGCCCAAGATCATCGGTGCCGGCACGCCAGCAAACTGAGGCCAAAAATATTCAAGTTGGCCTAGCGCCGCAGAGTGAAAAGTCTTGACCGCAACCGGGCCGACGCCCAACTGCCTAAGTCTTAAACGCAGTTCACCCGCTGCTCGGTTTGTGTAGGTCAATGCCAAAACGCGATTGGCGGCAAAAATGCCCCTAGAGATTCCGTGCGCGATGCGGTGTGTAATGGTGCGCGTCTTGCCGGTGCCAGCGCCTGCCAAAATAACCACTGGGCCAAGCAACGACTGCGCAGCCGCACGCTGTTGCTCGTCTAAGGCGTCGAGAAACTCGTCGCGGTTATCGTCGTCGATAGTCAAAACGCATCACCACGCTTCGCCAGTGGGCAGCGGGCCGCCATACCAATGCTCAATAAGTGCCCGCGAAATGCTCGACTTGCCGGGCAGCAGCAAACTCTGTGCCTCAGCAATCAGGTCTTGGCGACTGAACCATCGCAGTTTTACGATTTCTTCACCGTCAGGAGTAGCCACAAGATGGGCATGGTTTGGGTCAACCTTCGCAGTGAAACCCACCATCAGAGAATGCGGGTATGGCCAAGCTTGGCTGCCGAGATACTTTGGCGGTGAAACTTTGATACCCGCCTCTTCAAAAACTTCGCGCACAACCGCGTGATTCAGCGATTCGCCAGGCTCGACGAATCCGGCTAGCACAGACCACCGATTCGCACCCCAAGCGCCCTGTGAGCCAAGCAAAATGCGATCTTGATCATCGGTGACACTAACGATGATGGCAGGGTCCGTGCGCGGAAAAACTTCGTAGTTTTCGCCGAAACAAGTGCGAACCCATCCGCCTTTGGTGATTGATGTGGGGGCTCCACACTTAGGGCAATAAACGTGACTCGCGTGCCAATTCGCTAAAGCCAAGGCCTGCACATAAATCTCGGCATCTCGGTCTGAAAGACCGGTGCCAGAGCGACCCAACTTGTGCCAATTTGCTTCATCAGGCTCAACGAGTTGCGCGCTGTTCGCGCTGACCACCGCTAAAACGATGGGGGTTAGCTCGGGTTCGTAGATCGAAGGCTGCAGCGTTTTGCCCAGGTAGACCCTCAACTGAGCCGAGGTGACTTCTTCAACGGTTAGCAGTCGAAGCTCAGGGTTCGAACCCGCGATGCCGTTGCTGGCCGCAACCCCATTAGCCGAAGCGCCACCATCGCGAAACAGGGTTTTGCCCTCGTGCAAAACTAAAACTCGAGTCAAAGGGTTTTGCCACAAAATGTCAAAGAGTTCAGCGTTGTCGCGCATCAGATAGTCGCGATCTAGCGCAGACGTGGCCACCGGCAGGTTTAACACGTCTTGCATTTCTGGCCTCTTTGCTATGAAAATCTCAAACCGATTTTGAAGCAACACGATGCGATTTAGCGTGGCGATGCCATGCTGTTTAGCCCGTGCTGTCTAACCTGATTTGTATGGGTAAATCTCCATTAATTTTAGCTGCCTTGGCAAAAGCCGCAGCACCGAGTTTGAACTTCGTTAAAGTTCAAAAAGTCGACGCCTCACATTCACCAGATTTCGACACTGCGCTGCTCACGGCAGAAGACGGAAAACACTATTTGGTCAAGATTGCGCTGAACCCAACGGCTGCGACCAACCACGACGCCGAACTTCGCGCCGCTAAAGCGTTGACTAAAAACGGCAGCCTGCCTTTTGCCGTAACCAGCCAGGTTGCTTCGACCACTACTCGCGAAGGCGAGACCGCTCGTGTGCTGACGTATCTTTATGGTGGCCAGTTTGATGTCGCCGAAATCTCAGCAGACGATTCGCTGGTTGAGTCAACGGCAAAAGCACTAGCAGCAATTCACAACATTCCGCTGGCTGTAGCTCAAGACATCGACGCACCGGAATACACTGCCAGTCAGATTCTGCGCAGTTGCGCCGCCGAACTAGACCGGGCCATGGAAACCGGAAAAATTCCGTCGGTTTTGCTGAATCGCTGGGAGGATGCCCTCGGCAACGAGAACCTATTTAGATTCATGCCTACGGTGATCAACGGCATGCTGACCGACGATTCAGTTCTTGAGTTAGATGGCGAGATTTCAGCAATCGTCGACTGGACCGACTTTCAGATCGGCGACCCAGCCCGTGACTTTGGCTGGCTAATGACTCGAGCCCACGAAGACCTGGTTTATAACCTACTTTTGGCCTATCAAGAAGCACGGCCAGGCGCTGATGAAAACATTCGTCAGCGCGCTCAGCTTTATAGCGAACTGGCTTGGGCAAGTTGGCTGGTGTCAGAGCTGAACGCCAATAACGAAGCCAACGTCAACGAAGCTTTGGGCGAGCTCGAGATTCTAGCTGCTCAGGTTGAGGCTGGCACAGCACTGCGGCTAACCCCAACCGGCTTTGCACCTACTGTGGTCGAGACCTTTGCGGCACCCGAGTCTTCTGTTTCTGCGACTGTTTCAGATTGGGCTGACTCGCCAGCTGCCGAAGCGAAATCTAGCGAATTCGCCGAACCACGCGAGGCAATTTATTCGTCTTATAACTTTGATGCCCCGGCAGTTGATTTTGCTGGCGCTGCCGCTAACGAAGAGCCGGCGCCTTTCGTGGCTAGCGCCTCTGACACTGGCACGGTCACTTTTGACGATGTTGCTACTGCGCCAATTGCCCTGCCAGCCTTTTTGGCTGACGAAAAACTTGACGATAATGCTAAAGACGAGCTTTTTTAGCCAGCATTTTTATCTTTAGTTTGCGCCCAGCGCAGGCTTGACGACTTTGGCATCAAACATTTCAAAAATTTCTGACTCGTTTAGCACGCTTGTTGGGCGTATCACTTTGTTGTCGGCAACATAATAGAAGGCAACCGAAATGTCACTGGGTTCAATAGCCTTTGCGCCAGGTTTGGTTTTGGAATAACTCGAATAGGCCATTTTATAAAGCGCCAACTGCATGCTTCGCTCTTCTAGCTCGGCGTCATCTTTTGGCGGTTTGCCGGTCTTCCAGTCGACAATTTCGACTCCATTTGCTGTTTCAAAAACTGCATCAAGCTTGCAAATAAAGGTGTTTATGCCGTGGGTGAGCTGCACCTCGATTTCAACAGCCAATGGTGTTTGGTTGACCCATTCTGATTGCGCAAAATTTGCTTTTAGAAAATCGAGTTTCGCCGCAGTCAGGTCTTCAACATCAACATCTAGCTCAATGTTCTCAAGGTCAAGGTCGTCGAGCTCTTCAAAAGGCACGCTGATTGAAGTGTTTGCATAGCTTGCTTCGATCCAGTTGTGAAAAAGGGTGCCGGTGCGTGTTGCGGCATATGGCTCGCTTGGCATCGGCCTTCGATATGCTTCAGCAACATCAGCCGTTTTGTGAATGAAGTCTTTGAAACGAGAGGCAGGCACACGCACCGGCAGGTCTACCGTTTTTGCCTCTTGGCGCAACCTTTCGCGTTCAGCGATTAGCAGATCAATCTGTTGATTGAGTTCATCAAGCTCGGCAATGCTGCTCGAATTCTCAATTGCTGCCAAAGTGTCGGTTGCCGCTCGAGTTAGCAGAGTTCGAGATTTGGTGCTTAGCGGGTCAATCGGCCATTGCTGCAACTTGCCGCCAAGATCGGCTGGGGCTTCGGCAGTCACCCAAGAAAGCCAGGGCGAGTCGTCGAAGCCAGCGGCTGGCTCGAAACCTTTTACCGAAATCAGTTCGTGGGTTGCTTTCAAGAATATTGAGGGGTCGACAGAGTTGGCCACTGCGGGTTTCCAGGCGGCACCGGTCAGCATCAGTGCCTTTTTGGGGCGAGTGACTGCAACATAAACCAACCGGGTTTCTTCGAGAATCTGGTGACTCTTGCAGGCTTCGATGAATGACTTGACCGAAGCATCGGCGGCCTTTTGATCTATTGGGTTTTCGTAATGCCAAACCGGCAATGAGGCACAGTCGCCGCGCAATGGGTATGGCAGCTTTGACTCTTTTAGCCAACCGTGGCCGTCTCGAGCAACTGTGCTCGGAAAACTTCGTTCGACCAGGTTGCAAACCGCGACGAAGTCCCATTCCAAGCCCTTCGAGGCGTGAACGGTCATTACTTGAATAACCCCAGACTCAGGCGTGACTGAGGGAACATCGAATTTTTCGCGACCGTCAGCAAAATCGAGCCAGTCTAAAAAGCTGCTTAGCGAACTGTAGTTCGTGCCAGATACATACTTGGCCACCACGTTATTGAATGCATTCAGGTGAGCCATCGGGTGTTTGCGATTTGGGTGCGACATCACTTCAATGTCTAGCCAAAGCTCAGAACAGACTGCGGTCACGAGCTCAGAGAGGTTCAGGCCTAGAAGTTGACGCATTTGGCGAAGCACTTTGGCTGCGTTTTTGAGTCGAGCAAAGCCTATGTCGGTGATGCCGGCTGCCGTGTCGCTTGGGCTATCAGCGATGATGTCTAGCGCGTCAACAAGCGAAGCGCTGCCATCGGCACCGAAGTCTTCGTCGTATTCATATTTGAGTGCCTTTGCTACTGATTTCGCATAGCGATGCAGACCGGCGATGTCGCTCACACCGATGCGCCAGCGCGGGCCACTGAGCAAGCGAATCAGTTCACTGCCCGCATCTGGTCTAGCTAAAACTTTTAGTGCCGACACGAGGTCGACTACCTCTGGCATTTCGAGCAGCCCGCCAAGGCCAACGACCTCAACTTCAAGCCCGCGCGCCTCAAGTTGTTCAACAAAAGTCGGCATTTGGGTGCGCGAACGCATCAGCAGTGCCGCGGTAGCTGTTGGCCCTTCGGCTGCCATTTTGGTTTTGAACCATTCGGCGATTTCTGCAGCCTCAATCAAAGAGCTATTGAAGAATTGGGCGTTAACCTCGCCTAAGCCAGCGTTATCTCGACTTTGCAGTGTGACGAGTTTTAGGTCTTTTGCCGTTGCTGCAAGAGGTTTTGCGAGGTGATTGGCAAGTTCTAAAACTTTGCTTGGGTTTCGCCAGCTTGTCGACAGCATGAATTGGTCGGCGGCAAAGTCGCCGACGCCCAGACCCGTGCCAAAATCATTACCAAACTCTGTAAGGTTTGTGGCGCTGGCCCCGCGCCAGCCATAAATTGACTGGTTTGGATCGCCAACCGCATAAACCGCTTTTCGTCTGAACAAGCCGGTTAGCAGTCGGGTTTGCAAAAATGATGTGTCTTGATATTCGTCGAGCAGAATGAACTTGTATTTTGCTTGTTCAGATTCACGCACCTCGGCAATCGTTCGCACAGCAAGCTCTGCAAGGGCTACCTGATCGCTGTAATCGACGAACCCTTGACGACGTTTGGCAACCTGATAAGCCTCGGCTAGTCGAGCGACCAACGGAGTGTTTTGAACGGCGGCACGGTTTTTGGTGGTGTAACCATATTCTTCGTAGTTGCCTTTGCCAGCTTTTTGTTCGAGGCCGGTCATGCTTTCAAGAACTTTAGTGATTTCGGTTTCGATTTGATCAGCGTTTGCCATGTGGTCGGTCATTTCGGCGGCGAGCTTTTGCACGGCACCCACGAGCGTGTCAATTTTGTAGTCTGCTTCGGCAAGCTCAGGAATAACCTCGGTGCCATATTTGAGCACGGTGTCTTTTGCCAGCAGGTAAGCCCCAGCATCGGTTAGCAAGGGCGCTTCGGGCTCATAACCTAGCGCAAGTGCGCTTTCACGAAAGATTGTGTTTGCATAAGAGTTGTAGGTGCTGACGTTTGGTGGCAAAAAGTCGAAATCAAGTTCAGCGGGCCAAAGATCGCTAGCTCGCAGGGCAAGCAGGTTATCAAAAATGCGTTTGTTGAGTTCAGATGCAGCCTTGCGAGTGAATGTAAGGCCCAAGATCTCGTTTGGTGCGGCATAACCGTTGGCAACTAACCAAAGCACTCGAACGGCCATGAGCTCGGTTTTTCCGCTGCCTGCGCCTGCCACTACTAATGACGGCGTGATGACCGAGGCATCTTCGACTGCAGCTCGCTGCTCTTCTGTGAGCTTGCGTGAACCTTTGGTCATAATGCTATAAATCTGAGCTGCGCTGACTTTGGCCGGCAGAATGTTTTGGTTAGGCGACATATGACACCGGCTTTACTAAGTGAATCGAACAAGAAGCGAATTTATTAGCTTGGTCGTTGTTGCAGTGCGAACTTATTTTGGCGATGAATACGTTTGATGCCATGCCTGACGTGGTTGTGTCAAGAATGTTGTCAACGAGTTCATGCAGCTCTTGGTTGGTCTCAATCGAATCTTGAGCATTTGTGACGTTGGTGTCTGCGATTACCCAAAGTTGCGCCCCGGCCAGCGGTGGCCGTTCAATTTCACCCATTCCTATTTGCCTGATCGTTTCGGGCATTGCAAACTTTTTGATCTCTTCGTCGAAAGCCCCGTTTTCATAGGCAAGCTGATACATCAAAAGCTGCGGATGCTCCTTGGCGTCTTTTGCAGCGGTTTGAAATGTGCCGGTTTTGAGGTCGACTATCATGATTCGGCCGTCGGCCAGTTGTTCGATGCGGTCAACTTTTCCGTTGATTTTGGCGTGGTCGATTGTGAAACTGAAGGGCACTTCGCGCCCAATGACGACTCCCCCAGATTTTTCGAACTCAGTGAGGTATTCGAGTGCGTTATGAACCATTCTCGATGCTTTGCGCTTTGCAATTTGCTCGACCCAATCGGCTTCGAAGGTGAGTGACTGCCACCCGGTGTCGATGGTCTTGAGAAGTTCGGCTTCGTCGAGGCTGGTCGCAAGTTCAACTGCTTTGTGAACGATCGAGCCAAGGCTGGCTTCGAAGCTTGAACTGTTGCCGCCGTGCGCATTAATAAACCAGTGAAGTGGGCACTTCAGAAAGTTGTCGACGTCAGATGGCCTCAGATAGACCAAACTTGATTCATCATTCGGGTCGAACAGCGGGGTTTCGCTTGAAAGCGGCATGAGGCCATACCAAGAATCTGGGTGTGCCCCTGCAACACCTGCGGTTGCGAGTTTGGCCAGACCCATTGTGAGTCGGTTGCGCAGCTCTGCTGATTCAGCGGTTTCGACTGTGTAGCTTTGCGCGAGGTCGCGTCGAAAACGGGCTGAAAGCGCTCTGAGCGTGAGTGTGGTGCCTTCGAAACTTGTTGTTTCTGGAACCTCACCATTTATGAGCGTAATGAACTGTGAGATTTGGTTATCTTCGGCAAAATGCGAGCTGACTATGAGCTTTTGCGACGCCGCTCCAACAGCCTTGTGCAGCAGGCGAAGCTCGTCTGGCAGCTCTGATTTTGAAAATGTTTTTGAGTCGCCGATGCGGTTTTTTAGAACACCGTCGAGAATGTTCGAGGCTAAAAGTGTTGAGCGAGCTCGAAGGTTAGGCCACGCGCCCTCGATCAGCGCGGGCAGACAGACTACTTTGAATCGTCGACCGATTAATCCGGCCGGTGTTAACAGCTGAATCGTTTGGCGACTTCGGTCTGTGATCGCAAGGCTGTCTTCGGGCAGGCCAAGTGCGAGCTGGTTTTCAACAAAATCTTTAGCTGATCCGTTTGCGTCGCGCTCGACGTAACGGTTAGCGGCGGCGAATAGCGCAGCGACTGCATCTAGGTTGCGGTTAGCTTGCAGTGCTACCTCGCCGATGCCTTCGCTGAGGGCCTGCCAGGTTTTGCCGATTTTGCTTGAATCGAAAATCAGCCACAGCAGCTCTTCAATGGTGAAGTGGGGTTTTGCGGCAAGGGCTTTTGCCTCGAAAAAAGTTTTGATAAAACGGTTGGCTTTGCGACCTTCGGAGTTTTCGAGAGTTGCCGCCGAGCCAGGGCTGGCAAACAGGTCGGTGACAAGTTGTTGGCCGTTGCGCGTGCCTTCGTCATCAAGTTCTTGTCGGCGCAGCACCCGTCGCAACCGCCGCATAGCAAGATTGTCGAGCCCAGCGTAGGGCGAGGCTAGCAACTCGGTTGCTAGTTCATGCGTCATTGGTTCGTCGCTCATTACCGCTTGTGCGATGCGCAATAGCGCTCGACTGGCGAACTCGTCGCGCAAAGCAGTTGCTGCGCCGATTACTCGTGTTGGAACCGATTCACTCGCCAGCGCCGTTTCTAGCTGCGCGAGTTCGCCGCGGCTGCGGGCAACCACTGCCATGTCAGCCCACTCAATGCCTTCATAAAGGTGCAGTTCACGAAGGCGCCTAGCAACCCAAGAGATCTCTGAAACGCGATCACGCAGCACAACGGTTTCGACGGCGCCTGCGGCATCGGTGGTTTGCAGCTGCGAGAGGCTGCGTCGTTGGGTGCCGCCAAGGGCAGTGTCGATGCTAGAGCTAATGCGTGCCAAAAGGCGGCTAAGTTCGGCTGGTCTGGCTTGGCGGGTTGGCTCGAGCGTGACGACTTGCGAAGTCTGGCCACGACTTGCTGCTATTTCGCGCGTGATCAGCGCCATGGTTTGCGGGTCTGCTGCACGAAAGCCAAGCGTCGAAACGTCGGGGTCGCCAAAAAGAATCAGGCCGCGGTTTGAAGTTTTTTGTGATTCGACCGAATATTTTGCTTCTATGACCGCTTTTAAAAACTTGACGGCTGCCGGTGTCAGTTCTTGTGAATCATCAACCAGAACGACATCAATTTCGTTCAGCAATTCAGGTTGCGCCTCAACTAAACGGCGGGCAAGGTGCAACAGGGTGCTTGGTTCAAAACGCTGATCAAATTCGGCGCCGCCAACAACTGATAGGTAGCGCTCGAACACCTCAGCCGCAAAGCCCCACGCAGCACGATCATGTTTAGCGGCAAGTGCGCGCAGTTCGTCTGGGCTGATTTCATGCTCTTGAACCACCGCGATGGTCTCGCGCACTTCGGCACGAAAACCTGCCAAGCCTAAAGTCAACGCGTTGAATGGTGTCTCTGATGCATCAACTTCTGCCAGAATCTGAGCCAAAATTCGATCTTGCTCACTGCCGCTAATTAGAGTGGGCAGAGTTTTGCCCGAACCCAGTGCTGCCGCGTGCAGCAACCCGAAGGCAAACGAGTTGAGGCTGCGAGCTAAGGCGCCACCAGTTGCCGTTTGCAATTGCAGAGCTAGGTTGTCGCGCAAGGTAGTCGCCGCGGCGCGGTTGGCCGCGATAACCAAAATCGAATCGGGGTGTCGCCCGGCCTTCACCGCAGCCTTCACCCATTCAGCTAAAGCAAATGTTTTGCCGACACCCGGTGCGCCCACAACTGTTGCTACGCTGCTTGCCGCCAAAGCCAAAACCTCAGCCAAGGCTGCAGTGTCAACAGCAGTTTGGTCTTGCCCAGCAAGGTGGGCGGCAGCCAATTTGCTCAGGCGAAAAGAAGTTTCGGGCATGTGCCTAACTTACAAGCTGGTTGCGACATTTTTGTGAACTTGAACCGCTGCAAGCCTGCTGCAAGCCAGCTGCGATCAGAGGTGAGCTCAGCGCCAAAAAACATTAGAACAAGCACCATTTTGAGCTAGCAACCCACAAATGCCCTCGCGCTGTCGTAATCTAGTGAAAGAAACAGAAAGGTGCGTCATGGAGATTCGAATTGGCATTCGCAATTCAGCCCGCGAGCTGAGCTTTGAATCAGCTCAAACCGTTAAAGAAATCGAGGCTGCCGTGGCCGCCGCACTAGAAGCAGAAGCTAATGTTTTGAAGCTAGCCGACGATAAGGGTCGCATCTTTGTTGTTCCGACCGATGCTTTGGCATATGTCGAAATCGGCGCCGAAGAAACTCGAAGAGTAGGATTCATCGCCTAATGGAACTGTTGTTGATTGTGATTTATGCCGCCATTCTGGGTTTGGCTGCACCATATGTGAATGTTCGCAGCCTTGACTATGGCCAGCTTGTGCCAAGCGCTATCGCGCTAAACGCTGGAGCCATTTTGTGGGGTGTGTTGATCTGGACAGGAATTGGCACGGCAAACGCCTGGCTCTGGATCATCGTGATGCTAAGCATGCCTTTTGCGATGGCAATCGGCGCGAACCGCTTGGCAGCTGCACGTCGTCACACAGACGCCGAGGCGCTAATCAAAATCAAGACCTCAACTCCAGGCGCCGCTGTTGCTGCCGAAGATGTTTACGTCACCGAATAATTTTTAAATTCGGATTCTCGGCTGCGGCTAAGCCGTAAGACCTAAGACATCCATGCGCATTGTGTGTTTGCCAATGAGTTCGCTCACCAGAGGCTCAAGTTTGGTGTAGGCCTCGAGGTTGGCTTCGCGCTCTTCGGCAACGCTCAGGCGGGTGCCTTCGCTAACGCCCGCAAGTTTGCGGTTGTCAAAAGCCGCACGCAGCTCAAGCAGAGTGTCACCCATGATTCGGCGACCCCAAAGCGCTAAGCGACTAGCCAAGGCTGGGTTGTCGCCCATGGCCTCAACCAAAATTCGAACCGCAAACTTTTCGATGGTTTTGTCATCGAGCGCTTTTTCGATGGCGGCCCGCGAAGTTGGTTCAAGCGCAACCGCTAGGCGACGATAAAAATCGTCGAGCAGACCACTAACCAAATAAACCTTGATCACAGTTTCATACCAGTCGGTGCCTCGGGTGCGCGAATGAAAGGTTTCAATGCGCTCAACGAACGGGTCGGTGGCGTCGGTAACATCGAGACCGAGAGCTGCAATCTGTTTGGCAACTGCGCGATATTTGCTGTAACTCTTAGTCGCGGCTTCGCTCAACTCGTGTTTATAAAAGTTATTGGGCGAATATTTGAGTTCGTTGGTCAAAATCTCAAAGTTTGCGAGCTGAATGTATGCCAGCTGCCCCAAATAGTCGCGCGCTGGTGGGGCGTAAGGCCGAAGGTCGACCTCGTCAGTGTTTCGGGCTGCGCGATCTTCACGCGCCGGCAAACTTGGCGCTGCAACACGCTTGCCTAATTTCTTGAGCCATTCGAACACCATCTTAGTTTAATGCCCGCCCGATAGACTTGGAGCAACTAGGAGTTGTATTGAATTTTGCAGACCTCGGCATTGATGCCGACATTGTCGAAGCTTTAGCAAGCAAAGGCATCACCAGCCCGTTCCCGATTCAAGAACAGGCGATTCCGGTGGCACTCACCGGTCAAGACATTATTGGTCAGGCCAAGACCGGCACTGGCAAGACTTTTGGCTTCGGCCTCCCCCTCATTCAGTCACTTGGTCTCGAGCCAACTTTGGGCGCTCAAGCCCTTGTGGTCGTGCCAACCCGCGAGCTTGCCTTGCAGGTTGCCGAAGACCTGACCCTTGCCGTTAGCAACCGCTCGACTATGGTCGCCGCGATTTATGGTGGCAAGTCTTATGAGAGCCAGGTTGAACAAATCGACGCCGGCGCACAGATTATTGTGGGCACACCTGGCCGCTTGATTGACCTCAGCAAGCAGCACAAACTCAACTTGAGCAAAATCAGTTTCATGGTTCTCGACGAGGCTGATGAAATGCTCGACCTTGGCTTTTTGCCTGATGTCGAACGACTTTTTGCCTACACCCCGGCAACCCGCCAGACCCTGCTCTTCTCGGCCACAATGCCGGGGGCTATCGTCACCATGGCGCGAAAGTATCAGAACCGCCCGATGCACATTCGCGC
>CAISOV010000093.1 GCA_903887175.1 uncultured Micrococcales bacterium | reverse complement strand
TCACCCAGGGCGCTAACTTCACTCAGACCGCCATCTTGTGGGGTTTAGTCGGCGGTGGTTTTTCGGCGGTTGGCATGACCTGTCTTTATGCGGCTCTTGCCGAGGGGCCGATATCGATCGTTTCGCCGTTGAGCGCTCTCGTGGCGGCGCTCGTGCCGACCATCGCTGGTGTTGCCGCTGGTGAGTCTTTTAGTTTTCTTGCGTGGGTGGCCATCGCACTCGTGCTGATCGCAGTCGGTTTGGTTGGGTTTGTTCCATCGGCTGATTTGCGTTTGCCGAGCCTGCGCGGTTTGGCCTTGTCGGTTGGCGCGGGCATAGGCATCGGCGTGGTGATGATCTGTTTGAAACAACCGCCAGCTGACACCGGAATGGCCACCGCGATTTTGATTCGTTCGATCAACGCAATCGTGATGGTTTCAGTTGCGGCTGTGATGCTGGCCACTCGCAAAGCTCAGCCAACCGAGTTCGCGAATCTCGGCGGCAAGATCTGGGTTTTGTTGGCGCTGACCGGCTGCAGCGATGCGATGGCTAACGTGTTGTTTCGCGCTTCGGCGTTTTCTGGCACACTCACTATTGCCAGCGTATTAACTGCTCTCTACCCTGCGGGAACAATTCTGTTGGCTAGATTGGTTCTTAAAGAAAAGGTGGCGACTGTGCAAATGGTTGGCATCGTTTTGGCGTTGCTGGCCTCTGTGCTGCTGGCGCTAGCATAACTTCAAACAAGAAAGCACCGACATGTCTAACACTGCAGCTGCACCTTTGACCCGCGCCCAGCGTTTTCGCTGGCTTGGCCTGATCTTTATTTCGATGGGCATCTCGCTCGTAATCATCGACGGCACGATTGTCAACACGATTTTTCCTAAAGTAATCGAAGCCCTAAAGCTTGACTCAACCCAGGTGCTTTGGGTTCAAGAGAGCTATGTTTTGGTTTTCACCTCGCTGCTGTTGGTGTGGGGTTCGGTTGCCGACCGTTTTGGTCGCAAAATGCTGCTCATTGTGGGCATCGTGATTTTCACTGCCGCTTCAATGTGGGCTGGCCTTTCGACTGACTTTAGCTCGATGGTTTTGGCTCGTGTGATTCAGGGCATCGGTGGATCGATGGTTTTGCCAACAACCCTTTCGTTGGTCAACGCTAACTTTCAAGGCAAAGAGCGCGGCATCGCCTTTGCGATTTGGGGTTCGACAATCGGTGGCATGGTTGCCCTTGGCCCGGTCTTGGGTGGCTGGCTTGCTACTGACTTTGGAACCGACGGATGGCGCCTTGCTTTCAACATCAACCTGCCGATTGGCGCAATCATCATTGTCGGTTTGCTGTTGTTTGTAGCTGAGTCAAAAGTTGCTTCGGCTCTGAAGGGAACCGACTTTGTTGGCGCCTTGCTTTCGGTTGTAATGTTCCTGACGTTGGTTTTCGGATTGATTCAGGGCAGAACTTATGGCTGGTGGTTGGTTAACGTCGATCACCCGTTCTCGATCTTCGGGTTTAACTGGTCGAAAGACGGCTTATCGGTGATTCCAATTTCGTTGGCAATCGCGCTTGTTTCGGGTTTCATTTTTGTTCAGTGGGAACGCGCGCGAGCAAAAACCGGCAAGCAGGTTTTGCTTGACCTAAACCTGTTCAAGATTGCATCGTTCCGTAACGGCTCAATTGCGGCGCTAATCATTTCGCTGGGTGAGTTTGGCATCTTGTTTGCACTGCCTTTGTGGTTTCAAAACGTCGAACACCTATCTGCCATCGAGTCTGGCCTTGTGTTGCTCTGGCTTGCTGGTGGAGCCTTCTTGGCTTCTGGCGCTGGTGGCGCAATGAGCGGCAAAGTTGCACCGGCTCGCGCTGTGCAGCTGGGCGTGATGCTTGAGCTTGCCGGTGTTATTGGCACCGCGATTGCGGTTGGCGCAGACGCAGGTTGGGGCTGGGTTGCGCCCTGCCTTTTGCTCTATGGTTTGGGCATCGGTTTTGCCACTGCTCAGCTAACCGGCGTAATCATGGTTGATGTTCCAATTGAGCTATCGGGCCAAGGTTCGGGCTCACAGAGCACTGTGCGCCAAATTGGTTCGGCTCTTGGTGTTGCAGTGTTGGGAACGGTTCTGTTCTCGGCAACTCAACTAAGCCTTGACAGCCGACTTGATGACCTTCACATTTCGGGTGCCGCAAAAACGCAAATCGTCAACTCGGTTGTAGACACTTCGGGTGGCGCGATTCCTGGCATCCCGGATATTTTGAAGGCAAACGGACTAAACCCTGCCGATGGTCAGGCCGCTATCACAGCCGCCGACGACGCATTCTCTGAGGGCGCCCGTTGGGCTGCTTTGGCTGCGGCGATTTTCTTGGCCGCTGGTTTGGCTTCGACGTTCAACTTAGGTTCGCGCAAACACGGCGAAGACGCTGACGCCTGATAAACAACTGAAGGTAATGGCTCAAACCGCAATGGGGTTTGAGCCATTACTTTTGATTGGCTCAACTTTTGCTAGTGCTTGTGCCCTTCGCTCGCGGCTATGACTGACTTGATACTGAAGTCGTTCACCTTTCGAACCCCCGAACAACTCGAAACCCAAAATTCTTCGGCGCATTCAGAGTAGAGTTTTCAATCGTGAATGATAGCAATCAGCCTCGCAGCTTGCTCCTTGGCAAAAAACTCTCTAACAAAAGCCTCGAAGGCGAACTGTTGCCGAAATACATCGCATTGCCGATTTTTTCGAGTGACCCACTTTCGTCGGTGGCTTATGGCCCGCAAGAACTGATCATGATTTTGACCCTTGGTGGGTTGGCTTTAGTGGCAGCACCCTACATCGCAGGTGTAGTTGCTTTGCTTCTAGCCGTGATCGTGCTGAGCTATCGCCGCGTGATTGGGGCTTACCCTTCTGGCGGCGGTGACTACGAAGTTGCACAGAAAAATTTGGGTAGTCGCTGGTCTCTGGTTGTTGCTGCTGCTCTTTTGCTCGACTATGTGATGACCGTTGCTGTGTCGATTGCTTCGGGCGTTGACAACCTCATCTCGGCGTTCCCCAACCTTGACCCTTGGCGCGTAGAAATCGCCGTTGGCTTTTTGATTGCGTTGTGTGCAATTAACCTACGTGGTGTGCGCGAATCGGGCACGGCATTTGCGATTCCGACATATATCTTCTTGGGCAGCGTTTTCTTAATGATTGGTGTTGGTGCATTTCGCCTCGCCACAGGTGACGTTCTAGCGGCACCATCTTCTGCTTATCAGCTGCACATTCTTGACCAGCAGGCGGCCAATGGTGGCATCTTCATGATTTTGCTGCTGCTGCGAGCCTTTGCTTCTGGTTGTTCGGCACTGACAGGTGTTGAGGCCATCGCTAACGGTGTTCCGGCGTTTAGAGCACCAAAGATTCGCAATGCTCAGGTCACACTTGTGCTGATGGGCGCTGCCGCTGTCACAATGTTTGTTGGCATCACATGGTTGGCATTGGCTTCAGGAATCCATTACGCCGAAGACCCTTGTGCACAACTTGGCATGTGCACGGGCGCACCACAACAGTCTCTGATGGCGCAAATCGCAGTGGCGGTTTTCGGCGGCAACTCACCATTTTTCTATTTGATTCAAGCGGGCACCGCGGCGGTTTTGTTGCTGGCCGCAAACACAGCTTTTAACGGATTCCCACTATTGAGTTCGGTTCTAGCAAAAGACGGATACGCCCCTAAGGCTCTTTTGACCCGCGGCGACCGTTTGGTTTTCAGCAACGGCATGCTCTCGCTCATGACCGCCGCTTTGGTCTTGATTCTGGTTTATCAGGCCTCGGTGACCGGTCTGATTCAGCTTTACATTTTGGGTGTTTTCACATCGTTCACTGTCGGCCAGATTGGCATGCTTGTGCACTGGAAGCGTGGCAAAGCCGACGGGTCAGTAAAACCGAGCGACGCACTCAGTGGCACCATCATTAACGGTTTGGGCGCAACTCTAACCGGCGCCGTTTTGATTATTGTCACAATCACAAAATTCACCCATGGAGCCTGGCTCGTGTTCATCATCATGCCGGTGCTTTATTGGGTCATGGCGAACACCAAGAAGTACTACCAAGCGGTTGAACTTGAAGTTTCTGTTGACGCTGAAACTAAGTTTGGCAGCAAGGGCGACTATGCCGTTGTGATGATGGACAAACTAAACAAGCCGCAACTCAAGGCCCTTGACTATGCTCTTTCGAGCCGCCACACTCGCCTAGATGCCATTCACATCGCGGTTGACCCTGATCGCGCCATCGAATTCGAAAAAGAGTGGAGTGACTATGGCATCGAGATTCCGCTAAAGATAATCGACTCGCCATATCGTGAATTCTCTGCCCCGCTGATTCAATACCTTGAGGCACACCGCGAACAGTTCGGCAGCGAACGCATCTCGGTTTATCTGCCGAAATATGTTGTTGGTCACTGGTGGGAACATATCTTCCACAACCACCGCGCAAACCGCATTCGCAAGCAGCTGATGTATGTGCGAGGAGTAATGGTCACGCTGGTTCCATGGCGCCTTGAGTCTGCCGAGCACGTGAAGCTGTTTGAGCGCCGCCCACTGCCGGGCGACATGCGTCGTGGTGAGCGTTTGCGACCAGCACCTCGTCGCCACAGACTAGGCAGCAACCGCGTTGAAAAAATTGCTCACCGCATCGATGGCGACGACGAATAGCCTTTTCGCGACCTCTATCGGCGAGGCGAAGCGAAAACGCTAGCGAAGGCGAAAGCATGAAGACCAACTTGAAGCAAGTTGCGCTCGTATTCTTAGGTGGCGCGATCGGCACGGCAGCGCGTTATGCGGCATCTATCACCTTGCCGCAAATCGGCATGTTGTTCTTTGTGAACTTGCTGGGCGCAGCGTTCTTAGGTTTGGTCAACTCGGCACCTGTTTTTGAATCTGGCTCTAGCAAGCTCTTTTGGGGTGTGGGCTTTGCTGGCGGGTTCACCACCATGAGTGGCGTGGCGCTATGGATGATTGGTGCGAGCGGTTCAGCTGCCCTGGCCCCGCTAACAGTGATAGCGATGTTTGCACTCGGTGTTTTGGCTTATCTGCTGGGGCTTCGGCTTGGCAAAATCGGGCCAAAAGTTAAAGTTGAATCTGAGGTCAGTGAATGACCACGGTCTTATTCATTCTGCTAGTCGCTGGTCTTGGCGGCCTTGGTTCGATATTGCGTTTTGTTTTGGCACGGTTTAGCGGAGTTTTGCCCTGGGGTATTCTGATTGCCAACACGGTGGCGTCACTGGTGGCAGGAATGTTTTTAGGTGGCGGGCAGCCATCGGCGCCTTATTCGCTTTTAGTTGTAGGTTTTGCTGGCGGTCTTTCAACCTTTAGTTCGTGGGCTGCCCAGACCGGCACTTTCTGGAGGGCCGGCTTGTATCGTCGCGCAACCTATAACGCGGCACTAAACCTGCTGTTACCTGCCATGGGCGTTGTCGCGGGAGCAATAATCGCCTTTAGCCTGCTAAAATAAGCGCAGGTTTTATCTGTTAATCCTCCCAAACCTGAAACCTAGGTTTGGCCAAGTTCATAAGAGGGGGTCTCGCCATGGGGCGTGGCCGTCAAAAAGCAAAACACACTAAGGTGGCTCGCGAGCTGAAGTACTTCAGCCCGAACACCGATTACAACGCGCTCGAACGAGAGCTTGGCACTGTTGCGCCCGGTGGTTCTGGTGAGCCAGATTACGAAGACAAATGGGCTGATCTTTATGAAGATGAAGACGGCGAAGACACTGGTGACGACACCGAAGAAGCGCCTGAAGCTTCTAAAAACTAATCTTTTAGGTTAGAAATCGCTACTTGCTCTTCGCGAGAAACCACTTTTACGCGCTCGCGCGTCACGTGCGAACTGTCGGCTGCGCCGAGCGCAAGCTCGTGCTCGTTGAGCTTGAGCCACCCTTGCCAGTTTGTAAACCGCACGCCACGCGCTTGAAGCTCTGCGGTAGCCGATTCGGTCGAGACTGGGTCAACCAGCTGGTCGATGTCGGCAAGCAGGTTTTCGATGGTCTCGAGCGCGTCGCTCTTGGTGTGGCCAATTAGGCCGACAGGGCCACGTTTGATCCAGCCGGTGGCATAGAGCCCAGCCACGGTGTTGCCAGTTTGATCAACAACTCGGCCTGCTACATTGCGAATCACACCGAGTTTGTCGTCGAAAGGCACCTCTGGCAGTTCACTGCCGAAGTACCCAATGGCGCGATAAACGGCCTGAACGTCGAAGTCGCGGTGTTCGCCGGTGCCCTCGACTTTGCCATCGGCAAGTGGTCGATTGCGTTCGAATCGAATGCCAACAACCTTGCCGTCGGCGCCCAAAATTTCAACCGGTGAGTGATAAAAGTGAAGGTGCAAACGGCGGCTAGCACCAGTTAGTTCGCGTTCACGCCATTCGTCCATGATGCGAGCCATGACACGGTGTTGGTTGGTGACACCTTCGGCATCTTCGTCAAACCAGTCATCGCCAAAGTCTTCTTCATAAACCACGATGTCAACGTTTTCAACTTCGCCAAGCTCGCGAAGTTCAATCGGCGTGAACTTGATTTGCTGTGGGCCGCGTCGGCCAAAAACGTGCACGTCGGTGACAGGCGAGGCCTTGAGCCCTTGATAGACGTTCGCCGGAATATCGGTCTTGAGCATGTCATCGGCATGCTTTGCAAGCACGCGAGCCACGTCGAGTGCCACGTTGCCGTTGCCCAAAACAGCAGCTTTTTGCGCGGTGAGCGGCCAGGTGAGAGGCACGTCAGGGTGGCCGTCATACCAGCTCACAAAATCGGCTGCACCAAAACTGCCATCAAGGTTGATGCCGGGCACATTCAGCTCGGCGTCTTTGATTGCACCGGTTGCAAAGATCACCGCGTGGTAATGCTCACGAAGGTCAGCTAGGGTCAGGTCAACACCGAACTCGACGTTGCCAAAAAAGTGAATCGAGCCAGCGTTTAGCATTTCGTGAAGCGAGTTGACAATGCCTTTGATTCGAGGGTGATCAGGCGCAACGCCGTATCGAATCAAACCATAAGGGGCCGGCAAAGAATCAAAAAGATCGATGGTGACTTCTGGGTGCTTGGTGTGAAGAATATTGCCCGCATAAATACCGGCCGGGCCGGAACCAATGATTGCAACCCTGAGTTGTTTAGACATGAACCGCTAACTTCTTTCTGGCTTAAAAAATTGGGCTTGAAGCTCCGCCAAATAATGTGGGCTCAAGCGAACCACATCACCTACAACAATGACTGCGGGCGATTTTATGCCAGCATCTTGGGCAACTTGCCAAATATTTGCGAGGGTGCCAACAACGATTTTTTGATTTTGGGCAAAACCCGATTCGATGATCGCAACCGGGCAGTCTGCGCCGCGCAACCCTGCCGCTAAAGTGAATGATGTTTCGCGCAGGCGTTCGATTCCCATCAAAATAACTAACGTATGGTCGGTGTCACCGCCAACTGATGCGATTTCTTCGTCGCCAGTAACAACGGTGAAGCCGTTAGCGATGCCGCGATGCGTCAGCGGAATGCCCGCCGCTGCAGGTGCGGCCACAGCGCTGGTTACGCCTGGCACGACCTCAAAATCAACTCCAGCTGATTCGCAAGCAAAAGCTTCTTCGCCGCCACCGCCAAAAATGTTCGGGTCACCAACCTTTAGCCTCACCACTTGCTTGCCGCTGCGGGCCAACTCAATAAGAAGGTTATTGATGTCTTTTTGTGCAACCGTGGTGTCTTGAGTTAGCCCTGAAACATCATAAATTTCTGTGGTGATGGGTAGGTCTTCAAAAAGTTCAACCGCGCCAATGCCGTCGGTTACAACCGCGTCTGCTTTGAGCAACAACTTATAGCCGCGCACAGTGATTAGGTCTTCGGCGCCTGGGCCGCCACCAACCAAATACACCTTGCCGAGAGTTGCGCCATTAGGCGAGCTCGGCAGCTGATTCAAGGAGGTTCCTTTGATTGGGCAAAACGTTCAAAATACAAATATGCCCGAGTTTTTGCCACATTGCGAACTCGTTGGCAATAATGCGAAACAGCTTTTTAGAGCAGGCCTGCTGCCGTTGCTTTGTGCACCAGTTCAGCACGGCGGTGTGACCCGAGTTTGCGCGACAAGTTTTGCAGGTGAAACTTGACGGTGCTCTCTGTGACATAAATGTCAGCGGCAATCTGCTTATTGCTTAGCCCCCGAGCAACCAGCTTGAGAACCTCAAGTTCTCGGTCGGTGACGTGTTCGCCCATTTCACGATGTGAGCCCAGCGAGTGTGCAACCAGATTGCCAATGCCCTTGCCCATCACAACTTCACCGTCTTGAACGGTACGAACCGCTTTGCCGAGTTCATCGGCTTTAACGTCGTCTTTCAGCAGATAACCGGTGACCCCACGACGCATCGCATCAACCACAACAAACTCGCTTAGGGTCGAAGCCAGAATCATGATTTTCGTGTGGGGGTAGCGGTTGGTGATTTCTTCGCAAAGTTGAAGACCTCGTGTGGTGTCGTCACCCAAGTCGAGGTCGATGACCAATACGTCTGGGCCATGTTCGTCAACTGCGTCAATCACTGCGTCATAGGTGGTGGCTTCGGCAACAACTGCCACACCCGGGGCGCGCTCCAGAATCGCCCTCACACCAATGCGAATGATCACATTGCGGTCGGCAACCAGAACTCGGGTTTTTGAGTGCGGCGAGCGCCGGCCGAGAGGAACATCCGGTCGAATTTCACCACGCTGATCAGATCGAACTGCATCGTTCATATGGCAACCCTATTGAAAAAACTGTTACCTGTCCATATGGCTAGGTGGGCAACCTAGCCAAAATGCGTGGTTTCAGACAGTCACGGCCCAACGTTAAGCAAATGTAACCATTTGAGCAATAGTTTTGCGATTGTCGCCCACCAAAGGGGTTGGGCCCAAAGAAAGAGACGCAACATGTCAATTTATGCAGCACCAGGCACAGCCGGCAGCATCGTCGAGTTTCGTGCCCGCTATGACCACTGGATCAACGGCCAATACGTGGCCCCAAGCAGTGGTCAGTATTTTGAAAACGTAACACCTGTCACCGGCAAGGTTTTCACCGAAGTTGCCCGCGGCAACGCCGAAGACATTGAAAAAGCGTTGGATGCCGCCCACGCAGCTAAGAAGGCTTGGGGCGAGACATCAGTGACAGCCCGCGCAATCATCTTGAACAAGATTGCCGACCGCATGGAGGCAAACCTTGAAAAGATTGCCGTTGCTGAGACTTGGGAGAACGGCAAGGCTGTTCGCGAAACCCTAGCCGCCGACATTCCCCTAGCAATCGACCACTTTCGCTACTTCGCTGGCGCTATTCGCGCTCAAGAGGGCAGCCTAGGCGAGCTAGACAACGACACCGTTGCCTACCACTTTCACGAGCCACTAGGCGTTGTTGGCCAGATCATTCCTTGGAACTTTCCAATCTTGATGGCCGTCTGGAAGCTCGCTCCTGCGCTAGCTGCCGGCAACTGTGTCGTGCTCAAGCCAGCCGAACAGACTCCAGTTTCGATCTTGTATCTAATGGAGCTCATCGGCGACCTACTGCCTGCCGGTGTTGTGAACATCGTCAACGGCTTCGGTGTTGAAGCTGGCAAGCCGCTCGCTTCGAACCGTCGCATCGCAAAGATTGCATTCACTGGTGAGACCACAACCGGCCGCCTAATCATGCAGTATGCCAGCGACAACATCATTCCCGTCACATTGGAACTTGGTGGCAAGAGCCCTAACGTGTTCTTCAGAGACATCGCTGACCAGAACGATGCCTTCTATAACAAGTGCATCGAGGGCTTCAACATGTTCGCGCTAAACCAGGGTGAAGTTTGCACCTGCCCTTCACGTGCGCTGATTGATGCACCGATTTATGACAAGTTCTTGGCCGACTCACTTGAGCGCACCAAGAAAATCATTCAGGGCAACCCGCTTGACACCGCAACCATGATTGGTGCTCAGGCTAGCAACGACCAGCTCGAAAAGATTTTGAGCTACATCGAAATCGGCAAGGCTGAAGGTGCCAAGTTGCTTCTAGGTGGCAAGCGTGCTGACCTCGGTGGCGAGCTTTCGGGCGGCTTCTATGTTGAGCCAACCGTGTTCGAAGGCACCAACAACATGCGCATATTCCAAGAAGAAATCTTTGGCCCAGTGCTAGCTGTTGCCAAGTTCGACGGTTTCGAGCAGGCCATGAGCATCGCCAACGACACAATCTATGGCTTGGGTTCTGGCGTGTGGACTCGCCTCATGAACACTGCCTACCGTGCCGGTCGCGAGATTCAGGCTGGTCGCGTGTGGACCAACAACTACCACGCCTACCCAGCCCACTCAGCTTTCGGTGGCTACAAGTCATCGGGCATCGGGCGCGAGAACCACAAGATGATGCTCGACCACTACCAGCAGACCAAGAACCTTTTGGTCAGCTACTCACCAGACGCTCTAGGTTTCTTCTAAACCCAACGTTTGAGCATTTGCAATCAGACGGATGTGGGGCTCTTCGGGGCCCCACATTTCGCTTATAAAAAGGTAATCTGCACTTATGTATGAAAACTTGCCACCACGAGTTGAAACCACGCCGGC
>CAISOV010000092.1 GCA_903887175.1 uncultured Micrococcales bacterium | reverse complement strand
TGGCACGCCGATTGAGGTCACCGGTGATGTAGTTCGACTTTCAGTCGGGCTCGAGGGCATCGCCGACCTTTTGGCAGATTTGAAGCAGGCGCTCGAAGCAAATCGCTAGGCTAGCAATATGAAAATTTTGCTGATCGGTGCTGGCGGCGTAGGCGATGCGATTGTAAAAATCGCTTCGGGCCGCAACTTTTTTGAGCTAATGGTGGTCTCTGACTATGACATTCGTCGCGCTGAGGCCAGCATCGAATGGGTGCGCAATCGCCACGGCGACGCAGTAGCTGAACGATTTGTGGCAGCTCAAGTTGATGCCGGCAACGCAGCTTCAATGGTCGAGCTGTGCCGCACCCACGGTGTTGATTTTGTGGTCAACGCTGTTGAGCCCAAGTTCTTGCCAACAATTTTCTCGGCTGCTTATACGGCAGGTGTGAACTATCTAGACATGGCCATGAGCCTTTCAGAAAAACACGAAACTGACCCGTTTCATAAACCGGGTATCAAGTTGGGCGATGCCCAGTTTGCACTCAATGAACAGTGGCAGCGAGCCGGCAAGTTGGCACTGGTGGGAGTCGGCGTTGAGCCAGGCTTGAGCAACGTTTTTGCGCGCTATGCCGCCGATCACCTGTTCAGCGAGATTTATGAACTTGGCGTGCGCGATGGCGCTAACCTTGCCGTCTTTGATGAAAGCGGCAAAGAAATATTTGCTCCTTCATTTTCAATCTGGACGACCATCGAAGAGTGCCTAAACCCACCAGTGCTTTTCGAGCGCGGCAAAGGCTATTTCACTACTGAGCCATTCAGCGAACCCGAGATATTCGAGTTTCCTGAGGGCATCGGCCCAGTTGCCTGCGTGAACGTTGAGCACGAAGAAGTCACCATGCTACCTCGCGTGATTGACGCTGGCCGCGTGAGTTTCAAATATGGTCTGGGCGACGAGTTCATCGACGTGCTCAAGACTCTGCACAAGCTCGGCCTCGACAGCACACGCCCAACTCGCGTGCGCTCTGCTCAAGGCCCGGTCGAGGTGGCGCCGCGCGACCTAGTTGCCGCCGTGCTGCCCGACCCGGCAAAGATTGGCCCGAACATGACTGGCAAGACCTGCGCCGGCGTGCTGGTTACGGGCAAAGACAAAGAGGGCCGCGAACGTGCGACCTACCTTTATCACGTGGCCGACAACGCCATCACCATGGATGAATTCGACACCCAGTGTGTGGTGTGGCAGACCGCGCTAAACCCTTTGGTTGCTCTTGAGCTAGTTGCTACTGGCATCTGGCAGGGTGAAGGTGTGCTTGGCCCTGAGAACTTCGACGCCAAACCATATCTCGACCTTTTAGCTTCAAGCACCGGCTATAACAGCAAGTGGGTTGCCCAAGAGCGCCTGCCAGCCTCGCCGCTTCGCCACCCATAGCCAAGCCTGCGTCAAACTAGACAGCACAAAAAAGACCCGAAGTGCGAAAGCACTTCGGGTCTTTTTGCATCCGTATATTTTTATCGTCTAAAGAAGCTGAAACGCTGTTCTTCGTGGCGCACCCAAGCGGTTGCGTTTGCAGGCAGGTGACCGGCCACAATCGGCGCACTCGCAATAATCACTTCACCCTTCGGCAGTCGCACCGGAGTGTCGCCGAAGTTAGTGATTGAGTCCCACGAGCCTTGACGCCTGAAGTGCATCACGTTGTGGTTGAAGTGGTGAACCCAGCGGAACGACTCGTCTTTGATCAACTTTTTGCGTGCGGCCAGGGCTTCGCGATAAAAAGTGAGTGTTGAGCCGAGCTTGCCATCTTGTTGGTCAGCAGCATATTCGGCGAACCATTCGGGCTGCGGCAGGTGCGAGCCGCCGGGGCCAAAGCCAAATGATTTACCCGTTGAAGTCCATGGCAAAGGCACGCGACAGCCGTCACGACTGCCAGCCTTGCCGGGGTTTCTGAACCATTGCGGGTCTTGCATCTGGTCGCTTTCAATAGCGGCGTGCTCGGGCAGGCCGAGCTCTTCGCCCTGATAAAGGTAGGTCGAACCCGGAAGCGCCAAAATCAACAAAGTAGCAGCTTTGGCGCGAGCCAAACCCAACGCTAGGTCTGGCTTAGGCTCAGTGCCGCCTGACTGATACCAGCGCGCCCAGTCGTAGCCATCGGGCAAACCAAAACGAGTTGCGTGGCGAACAACATCGTGGTTTGAGAAGACCCAGGTTGTCGATGAACCAGTTTTGACGGCTTCTTTCACGTTGTAGTCGATGATGTCGTTGAAAACGCGTTTGTCCCAGCGGGCAGCCAAAAGGTCAAAGTTGAACGCCTGACCCAGCCCTTTTTCGCTGGCATAAGCTGGGCGTCGACTCGCCTCAACCCACGCTTCAGCAACTGCAACGCGCGGCGGGTCATAAGTGTTGAAAAGTTCGCGCCAAGTGGCATAGATCTCGTGAACCTCGTCACGGTCAAACAGGCGGTCGGTGCCGTTTGGTGCAATAACGCTCATGTCATAAGACTCGCGGGTTGGCAGCGGGTCGCTTAGGTCTTTCACTAGCGCGTGAGCAACGTCGATTCTGAAACCATCAACACCGCGGTCTGACCAAAATTTGAGAGTTCTCAAAAAGTCATCTCGCACTTGAGGGTTATGCCAGTTGAAATCTGGCTGTTCTTTAGCAAAAAGGTGAAGGTACCACTGGCCTGGTGTGCCGTCAGGCTCGGTGATGCGAGTCCAGGCGGTTGGGCCGAAGTGAGAGATCAGCTCGCTTGGGCGAATCTCGCCATTCTCGCCAAGACCGTCTCTAAAAATGTAGCGGTCGCGCTCAGGGCTGCCCTTAGGCGCCTTCAGCGCTGCCTGAAACCATTCGTGCTGGTCTGAAGAGTGGTTAGGAACAATGTCGACAAACGCACGAATGCCTGCTGCGTGCAAAGCATCGATCATTTGGTCGAACTCGGCCAAGTTGCCGATTTTTGGGTCAACGTCGCGATAATCGGCAACGTCGTAGCCACCATCGGCCAGCTCTGAAGGGTAGAACGGGCTAAGCCAAACCGCGTCGACGCCAAGTTCTTTCAGATAAGGAACACGACTGATAATGCCTTTTAGGTCGCCGATGCCGTCACCGTTATTATCGGCAAAGCTGCGTGGATAAATTTGATAGACCACGGCTTGGCGCCACCAGTCTTTAGGGCCACGAAGAAAGGTATTTTCAGACATAAGGAATATCTTAGGCGCGCAATGTGACCGAAATTACGATTTAGTAACGGCGTTTATTAAATGTTTATGTCGATAATTCTAGACCCTAGACTCGATATTTATGGATGCCCTGTTGCTCAACATCTATGTTTGCGCTGCCCTCTGTGCTGTCGTTTGGCTAGCTTCGGTGCTAACCGGCGACCACTCCATGGTTGATCGCATTTGGTCGATTATTCCAATCGTCTATGCCTGGGTCTTTGCGGCCAGCGCAGGCTTCAATGACCTTCGTCTTGATGTAATGGCTGCCCTGGTTTCGCTCTGGGGTGCAAGGCTAACTTTCAACTTTGCGCGCAAAGGCGGCTATGTCAAAGGTGGCGAAGACTATCGCTGGCCAGTGCTTAGAGCCAAAATGAAACCGTGGCAGTTTGCCATTTTCAACATCGTGTTCATCGTTGGTTTGCAAAATTTCATTTTGCTAATGATTACAACACCTGCCTACACGGTGCTAAAAAATCCGGCAGCTTTCAACCTTGGCGATGCCGCACTGACTTTTGCTTTCCTGTTCTTCTTGGCCCTTGAAACGGTCGCTGACCAGCAGCAATGGAACTTTCATCAATACAAAAAAGCTGAGCACGCCGCCGACCGCGCGGTGACACCTGGTTTTTTGAAAGACGGATTATTCGCAATTTCACGCCACCCAAACTTCTTTAGTGAACAAGCCCAGTGGTGGGTTTTTGCAGGATTCGCGATTGCCGCCACTGGCAGAGTCGACTGGTCATTGGCTGGTGCAGTCATGCTCACTGCTTTATTTATTGGCTCGACTCGTTTCACCGAAGAACTTACAGCGGCCAAATACCCTGAGTATCGTGTGTATCAGCGTAATGTCAGCGCGCTGATACCTTGGTGGCCACGACACGATTAACCGTTTCAAGGCCAGCGCAAACCAGCACGCCTAGAGCAACCGGCGCCAGCTGTTGTTGCGGGCTGAGCGAACCAAACCCAAAAAACTGCGCCACTGCTGGCACAGCAAAAGTGGCAATCATTAGGGCATACATGCCGGCGACGATGCCTAGGCTGGCGCGAGTGAACGGGCGGGCAAGAGCCGTTAGCACCCATAAACCAGCCAAAGACATGACTATTGCAGTTGAGGTTTGTTGCTGAGCCACAGACCAGCCTGTGCTGCCATAAAACAAGTCGAGACTTATCACCGCGCCGCCAATCAGCAAACCGGCTGGCACACAGAAATATAGGGCGCGTTGAAGAAAGCCGCCGGCATACCTTTTAGGGTTTGGCAGCAACGCCAACGCAAAAGCGGGCACCCCGATGGTGAAAACATCCATCGCCGAAATCTGTCTAGGCAAAATCGGGTAGGCCCACATGGCTAGGCCAAACACCAAAGTCATGATCATTGCCCAAACCACTTTGGTTAGAAACAGGCGCGAAACTCGGTCAATGTTCGCTATTACGCGACGCCCCTCATCAACCACGCTAGGAAGCGAGGCAAATCTGCTGTCTAACAGCACCAGGTTCGAAACCGCCTTTGTGGCTGCCGCGGCTGTGCCCATTGCGATGCCCAAGTCAGCCTTCTTGAGAGCCAAAGCGTCATTCACACCATCGCCGGTCATTGCAATGCAATGGCCTCGACTTTGCATAGCAGCCACCATATCGCGCTTCTGTTCGGGCGTTACGCGCCCAAACACTGTTTCGGTTTCGAGCAGGTTTGCGAGCTCGGTGATGTTCTGAGGCAACCCTCGGGCGTCGAAACCATTGCCCTCAAACTCGAGACCCGCCTCACGAGCAACTGCAGCCACGGTGTTCGGGTTGTCGCCAGAGATCACCTTGACCGTAACGCCCTGAGCCTTGAAATAGCCTAAAGTTTCAGCAGCATCAAATCTGACCTGCTCGCGAAATGTGACTAGCACTAGTGGCACGCGGTTTGCGGCGCAATCTTGCGAGAGTGGCCCGATGCTTGCCGCCAAGACAAGTGTGCGACGGCCGCTTTTGGCAAGTGCGCTCGCTGCCGCAAGTGCCTGAGCATGCATTTTTGAATCAAGCACCATCTCTGGTGCGCCAAGTGTGAACGTTTCAAAGCGCACAGGTTGACCAGTCTTTTGATCAGAGGCAAATGTGAACTGGCTTTGCTTGAGTTTTGAACTAAAGGCAGTTTGCTCTGTGGGCTTTAGTTCAGCCGTAGCTTCGAAGTGGCCTCGCAGACATATAGTTGTGGCGTTGGCGTCAGGGTGTGCGCCAAAAAAGCCCAAAACTTCTTGCCAGTTGCGAAAATTTGACTCATCAGCCTCAGGCATTTTGTGCACGGCGTCAAACTGAATTTCACCCTGGGTCAGAGTGCCAGTTTTATCAAAGCAAATAGTGTCGACTCGAGCCAGGCCTTCAACGGCAGGCAGTTCTTGAACCAACACTTTGCGCCGAGCAAGCTTCAACGCGGCTACCGCAAACGCAATGCTGGTTATTAAAACCAGCCCCTGCGGAACCATGCCGACAATGCTAGCTATCGAGGCAACTAAAGCTTCGAGCCAACGACCGTTTGCGACCGCTTTGCTCCAACCACCAACGGCTTGCACTTGGCCGTTAATGGCGATTGCCATCAGCGGAACCAGTGCCCACGAGATCCACTTGACAACGCGAGCGAGCGAGTTTCGCAGCTCAGAGTTCACAAGTGAGAAGCGCCGGGCTTCGAGGGTGATTTTGCTGGCATAGGTGTCAGCGCCAACGCGAACCACACGAGCGAGGGCTGCGCCCTGCATGACACCTGAACCTGCCAGAAGTTCATCGCCAGCAGTTTTTTGCACCGACTCTGATTCACCTGTGAGCAAAGATTCATCAACTTCGAGGTCACTATTGTGAAGCACCACCGCATCGGCCAATATTTGGTCACCGGCTCTAAGTTCAAGCAGGTCATCTAGCACAATTTGATGAACGGCGATCTGCATAATCTCGCCGTCTCGTCGAACGCGGGCTGCGGGTTGGTGTAGCAATGCGAGCCGGTCTAGAGCGCGCTTAGCGATAAATTCTTGAACGATGCCAATTGTGATATTTGTGATCACTGCAAAACCAAATAGCGCATCTTTAAATTGGCCGAGGGCCACCAGAATTAAGAAAGAACCGCCAACCACGGCGTTAAATAGGGTGAACAGGTTCGCCCGCAAAATGCTGCCGAGGCTGCGGCTCGAATCTAGTTTTTGAGAGTTCGTCAAACCCTCAGATTCGCGTTCGGCAACTTGTGCGCTGGTGAGCCCGGTGATGGCGTGCTGGCGGGCATCCAAGTTGGTTAGATTTGGCATAGATTTAGGCTAGCTGGAATAAAGTTAGTCAATAGGGTATTTACTTAACTTGAAAGTAGGTTCAAAATGCCAGCCGTAACCGCAGACACACTCACGTTGCCCCGTCTAAGCGCCAGCCAGGGGCGAGCTCGCGCAGTCAAATCGGTTACCCGTGGGCCACAAGCCTATGAAGGCGAAGGTTTTCCGGTCACCCGTGCGTTTGCCGGCGTGAGTTATGCCGACATCGACCCGTTCATTCACATGGACCAAATGGGCGAAGTTGAATATTTGCCGCTTGAGCCCAAAGGCACGCCATGGCATCCACACCGCGGCTTTGAAACTTTCACATACATGATTGACGGCACTTTTCAGCATCAAGATAGCCACGGCGGCGGTGGCACCATTCAAGACGGTGCCACGCAATACATGACCGCTGGGGCTGGGGTGCTGCACATCGAGACGCCACCCGAGGCATTGGTAATGTCTGGAGGAATTTTTCACGGAATTCAGCTTTGGATCAACTTGCCGAGTGACAAAAAGATGAGCCCACCTGCATATCAAAGTCTTGAAGGTGGCGATGTTGAGTTGATTTCAAGCCAAGACGGCGGCGCACTGATTCGAGTTCTTGCGGGTGAAATCGATGGCCACGTTGGCCCTGGCAAGTCGCAAACCCCAATGACCATTGCCCACATCACCCTTGCGCCTGGAGCATCAGTTTCGATTCCGTGGAACCCAATGTTTAACGCCTTAGCCTACGTTTTGGCTGGTCAGGGCACGGTTGGCGAGTCAAGCGCTTTTGCGGCCGGCGTCAAACCTGCCCCAGTCAGCACTGGCAATTTGGCAGTTTTCAGTGCAGGTGATCGCATAACTATCACTGCAAGTCAGACTCAAGATTCTCGCCATAACGCGCTCGAGATATTCTTGCTCGGTGGCAAGCCGATTCGTGAACCAGTAGTTGCTTATGGCCCGTTTGTAATGAACACCAAAGAGCAAATCTATGAAGCGATGACTGATTATCAGCGCGGCAGCTTCGGCCAGATTCCCGACAACGCATTGATGCCTTTTCACGGCTAATTAAAACGCGGATTCCCTTTGCTTCTCGAACCTAGACTGGTCAAACTCTCAACTCGCACCGGGGTTGAGGTTCGACGCACGCTTCCTAACGCCAGATTGAGGCGCATTGGCGCTTGGGTTTTTGTAGATCACTTTGGGCCAACCGCTCAGACTGACGGCATGGTTGTGGCCGCTCACCCGCACACTGGCTTGCAAACCATGACCTGGCTCTTTGAAGGGCTGGTTGAACACCGCGACTCGGTCGGCAGCATTCAAAAGATTGTGCCCGGTCAGTTGAATCTTATGACTGCTGGCCGGGGCATTTCGCACAGCGAACTTTCTGAACTTGGGCCTGAGGCCATGCATGCCGCCCAACTGTGGATCGCTCTGCCTGAATCAACCCGCGAGGTAGCGCCAAGTTTTCAGCATTTGGCCGCTTTGCCGGCGCTGCCTTTGCCAGCTGGCGCGTCAGGGTCGCTCTTAGTTGGCGAGCTTTTGGGCGTGCGCTCGCCGGCGCAGGTTCACAGCCCACTTGTTGCCGCCGAGTTGAATTTGGTCGCCGGCTCGACTTTGACTTTAGCTGTTGACAACACCTTTGAGCACGGCGTTTTGGTGGTTGCCGGCACGGCACAAGTCAACGGTGAACTAACTGCCGTTACTGAACTGAGCTTTGCGCCGGCTGGGCAAGCCACCATGCGCCTCGAGGCGATCGGCCCCGAGCCGCTCAAGGTGCTTTTGATTGGCGGGGCGCCTTTTGACGAGCCGATTGTCATGTGGTGGAACTTCATTGCTCGCAGTCATGAAGAAATCGTGCGAATGCGCGAGGCTTGGAACAGCTTTGAGAGCGCTGATGTCGATGGGCGGTTTGGCGATTCGGGCAAATCTGAGCCAGTATTTAACATTTTTGAAGATCGAGTTGGCGGGTGGATTCCTGCCCCAGAACTGCCGAACGTGATCTTGCGACCTCGCGTCTAGACCTTATTTGCTAAACAGGTTTGCCAGCTGGCTTAGAACGATTCCTAATGCAGCCTGCTCAGTTAGGCGCTTTTTTGAGTTGCGCATTAGCTTAAAAATCTCGCTAATCACTTGGGCTGTAACCACGCCAATCAGGGCAGCTTGAATTTTTGCTTCGACGCTGTTTCCGAGCCGGGTCAGCGCCATTTGCTCAAGCTCAAAAGCCCAAACGTCGCGGTTGTAGTTCGATGCCCCTTCGGTTAGTCTCGCGGCGCTCACCTGTGGGCCAGGAACATAAGTTTTTGCCAGTTCTTGCATTTTGTTGTTCGAGGCGTCAACGCAGGCGATCAGGGCATCAAACATTTTTTCATTTGATGGCCGAGTCAGCAGCTGTGCTTCAAAAGCGTCAAGGCTTTCATTAGTGCCTGGGAACAAAAGTGCGTATTTATTGGCGAAGTAATTGAAGAGGGTGCGACGACTCATGTCGCAGCGTTCGGCGATTTGAGCCATCGTTGCGGCTTCGAAACCTACCTCTTCAAAGAGCTGCCAAGCGACGATGATGATTTCATGGTGGGTGGCTTTGTGTGGTCTGCCCGAGAACACGGCGGCGGTCTCACTAGACATTTGCTGTGGCCTTTCTGAAGACATTTGCAATGTTGTTGCACCTGTGCAAAAATCATTATTGCACTAGTGCATAAAAGAATCCAAAAGATTTCGAAAGATGGTCACAAAATGGCTGAGTTGCTTTATCGTCTAGGAGCCTTCTCGGCTAAACGAGCATGGATCATCGTGACCACCTGGGTGCTTTTGCTGCTCACAACCGTTGGTCTGATGATCGCCGGTAATGCCAAACTTTCGAGTGCCATGAGCGTAAGTGGCATTCCCTCGCAGATCGTGGTTGACCAGCTCAAATCAAGTTTTGCGCAAATCAACCGTGGTTCGGGGCAAGTTGTGTTTCACACGACTACCGACAAGCCGTTCACCAATAAACAGGTAAGCGACATCACTGGTGTTCTAAACCAGGTTTCAAAACTCAAGAACGTTGCTGGCGCCCTCAACCCATTCACCAGCCAAGCGCAGATTGACGCTCAGCGCGCAAGTTTGACCTCGGGTCAAAAGCAAATCTCGGCGGCGCTGCTAAAGCTCACTAACGCTCAGACTCAGTTAGACAAAGTCAAAAAGCTGCTCAAACCAGCCGACGCTGCGGCTCAGCAGGCCAGCATTAGCTCAGCATTCAGTTCACTTGCGCTGCAGGCCCGAGATTTAGCTGACGGGCAAAAAATCTTGACAGCCTCAACTAACTTCGGCCTAGTTTCAAAAGACTCAAAAACCGCTCTGGCCACAGTGTATTTTGTGAAACCTCTAGACCAGCTTGAAAAAGCTCAAATCAAGGCAGCAACTGATGCCATTTCAAATGCAAAAATCGCAGGCGTTGAGGTGCAGTTTGATAAGTCACTGGTTCAATCGCTTGACGGCATTTTAGGCGCCGGCGAAATTATCGGTTTAGTCATCGCCGGTCTAGTGCTGATCATCATGCTGGGCACGCTCGTGGGCGCAGGGCTGCCACTGTTAGCTGCACTGCTAGGCGTAGGTGTTTCTGCAACTCTGACTATGGCCTTGGCTTCAAAGATTGCCATGGACCAAACGACACCCGTTCTAGGCGTGATGCTTGGGCTGGCCGTTGGCATTGACTATTCGCTGTTTATTTTGAACCGCCACCGTCGTCAGCTCAAAGCAGGTGTCAAGCTGCGAGAGTCGATTGCTTTGGCCAACGGAACCTCAGGCAACGCAGTGCTATTTGCTGGGCTCACCGTGGTCATTGCGCTAGTGGCACTAAACCTAACCGGCATTGGCTTTTTGGGTCTGATGGGAACAATGGGTGCAGTCGCCATCGTGTTCTCAGTGGCGATTGCGCTAACTTTCACTCCTGCGGTTATCAGTTTGGTTGGCATGAAAGTGCTCAGTCGTCGCGAACGCGCAGCACTCGCCAACCTGCCAGAAGCACACAGTGCCGAAGAGGTGCGCAATTTAGACGAAGCAAGTCGCCAGGCCACTAAGCCACTTTGGGTCACTAAGCGCCCCTGGCTTGCTCTGGGTTTCGCAGTGGTGGTCTTAGGCACACTGGCGATTCCAGCCGCTTCGATTCGCCTCGGATTACCCGATGGCGGGTCAGAACCGGTCGACAGCACAGCCTATAAGTCTTATTCCTTGATCAGCGATGCCTTCGGTGCCGGCGCAAACGGCCAGATAGCCACCGTTGTCACCGTGCCTTCAAAACTTGATGTCACCTCGGCCCTAGACCTGCAGGCTGGTGTAGCGACTAGCTTTATGAAGCTTAAGAACGTTTCGGCCGCTGTTCCAGTAGCTGTCTCGCAAGATGGTCGCACGTTCCTATTTCAAGTTGTGCCAACTGGTGGGCCAGCAAGCGCCGAAACCGAAAACTTGGTTCGAGACCTGCGCGCATTGGCGCCAACGGTCTTAAAGACCTATCGCGGTGACCTTGGCGTTACCGGCATTACGGCAAGCAATATCGATGTTTCAAAAAAGCTCAATGACGCATTGCCGCTCTATTTGGGAACAGTAATTCTGCTTTCGCTTTTGCTTCTGATTTTGGTGTTCCGTTCAATTGCAGTGCCTCTGATTGCGAGCGCAGGTTTCTTGCTCACTGTTTTCGCAACGCTCGGTGCAGTGGTCGCAGTTCACCAGTGGGGTTGGTTCGGCAGCCTTTTCGATATTCATAACCCGGGCCCAATTTTGAGCTTCTTGCCAACCATGCTTATCGGAATTCTGTTTGGTCTTGCAATGGATTATCAGCTGTTCTTGGTTTCAGGAATGCGCGAAGCCTATGCCCATGGCAAACCCGCTCGCGAATCGATTGTGCGCGGTCTGCGACTTGGCCGTTCTGTGGTGATTGCAGCTGCGATCATTATGATTACCGTGTTTGGTGGCTTTGCTTTCTCTCATCTAACAGCGATGCGACCAATCGGTTTCGGGCTGGCCGTAGGTGTGCTTATTGATGCGTTCTTGGTTCGCATGGTTCTCGTGCCAGCTTTTATGACACTTTTGGGCGACAAGGCTTGGTGGTTGCCCAAGTGGCTTGACCGCTTATTGCCTGACGTTGACGTTGAAGGCGCCAAGCTCGAACGCACTCACCTGCACTAGTTCTCTAGAACTGCTAAAGCAAGGCTCTAACGCGTGTAAAGCGTCGCAGAATCAAACTTGAGCGAGTGCGTCGCTGTAGGTCTAAAACCCAAAGCAAGCAACCCAGGCACTAAGCCTTTGTCAAACCTTTGGTCGGCCGGAACATTGGTTACATACCAAACCCGTTTGAAATGGCTAGCTTGTTTTACGGTGGTTTCGTTTGGCAAGAAACGATCGTGAAGGTAACCGAATCGAACGTTTTCATGCAATAGGCCAATAATTTTTAGGTTTTTATAGGCCTCTGGATACGCCGCCGATGATGCGCAAACCCCGGTGCAGTGCTTGCTTAGCGGCGCAAAAAGCACGGCGTCGCCTGTTTTTGCTTGGCTTTGAATCAGCGAAGACAGTTGGTCATAGTCGTTGCCAAATCGATATTCTTGACGCCAATAAACTGCGGGGCCGATGGTTATAGCAAACACAGATATCAGAGCCACTAAGCGCACCCAGTTGAAGTTAAGTTGATAGAAAGCGATTGCCACTAGAACAGCAACTGCGCCGGCCGAAAAACTGAAATACCGGCCATCGAAGAGCGACTTGTTGAACATCGAATAGACATAAATCAAAGTGCTTGGCAAAAGTGCAACCACCACGCTGGGCAGCGCCAGCCTCTCGAGGCTCGCAGACTTTTCAGTTTTGCCAAACCTGGAGCGACGCCAAATCAACAGCGCCAGACCAATAGCTACCAGCGACCAAAAGGTGATGGTCACCGCGTTTGTCGAATAGAACAGAACACTGCCAAAAATGCTGTTCACAGCATCGGGCGGAACATGGCTGAGCCAAGCGATCTGAAAGCTCTGTTTTTTAGCAGCAATAGCCACCGGCATTGCCACTGCAACGGCACCAAGTGCAGCCAGGCCGAACCTCCAAAGGTTAGCGCGACTAACCCTTAGCAAAAGCAGGCTGAGGCCTTGCGCTGCCACCATCAAAAGCACAAAAACAAAAATCACACTCGCAAAGCCAGCAATCGCAAAATAGGCAAAAAACCATCCGCGGTGTGCTTTTTTAGTTTCAGTGATTCGCAACAGAATCCAGGTCAAAATAACGCCGAACAAAATTGTGAAGGCATAAGACCTGCCAATGCCGGCGGCCCAAACCACTCGAGGCATCATCGCAAAGGCCATGGTTGCAGCTATTGCTGAAAAAGTATTGGTGCGCTTTTTCAAAATAACAAAAAGTATTGCCGCCGCAGCGCTGGCAGCGATAGCTTCGGGCAGTCGCAAACTAAGCTCACCCGGGCCGAATGCTTGAATCCAGAAATGCATGCCTAAGTAATAAACAGCGTGAACGGCATCAACGTGGCGCACCAGGTTGAAAAGTTGGCTGATGGTGCGGGTGCTAGCTGAAATCGTGGCCGCTTCATCACCCCAAAAAGCTGCCGCCGTGATGTTGTAAAGCTCAAAACCCAAAACCAACGCAAAAGCCAGCGCCGATTGCCAGCGCTTTCGCCCGACCTCAAGTGCCCAAGCCAAAATGTTTTTCATGAGGCTTCTAAGATAAGCGAAAGTCGAAGTTTATTTAGTGCGTGCTTGGCGCTTGTTCAACTTCGGTGCGATCGCCCGACCAAAGTGTGTGAAAAGTGCCCTCTAGGTCAATTCGCTTGTAGGTGTGAGCGCCAAAGAAGTCTCGCTGGCCCTGAACCAAAGCTGCCGGCAGGCGAGGTGAGCGCAGGCCGTCGTAGTAGCTAAGTGATGATGCAAAAGCTGGCACTGGAACTCCCGAAAGCGATGCATTAGCAACCACGGTTCGCCATGAAGCCACCGAGTTAGCAACAGCTTGCTTGAAATATGGATCAAAGATTAGCGACTCGAGGTTTGCATTGGTCTTATAGGCATCAGCGATGCGGTTCAAGAACTGAGCACGAATGATGCAGCCGCCGCGCCAGATTTTTGACACAGCGCCAAGGTCGATGTTCCAGTTATATTCTTTAGCGCCAGCGCGAATCGCGTCGAAGCCCTGCGAATAGGCAACAAGTTTTGATGCATACAGTGCGCGGCGCACATCTTCGACAAATGCAGATCTGTCAGTGATGTTCCACTTGGTGGCATCGGCTGGCAGGCCATCAACGGCTGCACGCTGGCTCGCCTGAGATGAAAGCGAGCGAGCGAAGACTGCTTCGGCAATGCCTGAAACTGGGGTGCCTAGATTCAGTGCAGTCTGTACTGTCCAGACGCCAGTGCCTTTTGAGCCTGCTTGGTCAAGAATCACGTCAACCAGCGGCTTGCCAGTTTTAGCGTCGACCTGCTTCAGAACTTCTGCGGTGATTTCGATTAGGAATGATTCGAGGTCGCCTTTGTTCCACTCCTCAAAAATGGCTGCAACTTCGGCTGGGCTATAGCCGCCGGCTTGACGCAAAATGTCATAAGCCTCGGCAATGAGCTGCATGTCGGCATATTCGATGCCGTTGTGAATCATTTTGATAAAGTGACCGGCACCGTCAGTGCCAATGTGGGTTACGCAAGGTTCGCCTTCGGCGACGGCTGCGATTGAGGCCAAGATTGGGCCGAGAGTTTTATAAGCCTCAGCGCTTCCGCCAGGCATGATGCTTGGGCCTTTTAGTGCGCCTTCTTCGCCGCCAGAGATGCCGGCGCCAACAAAGTTGATGCCCTTGGCACTAACGTCTTTTTCGCGGCGAATAGTGTCGGTGAAAAGCGCGTTGCCACCATCAACAATGATGTCGCCCGGCTCGAAACGTTCTGCTAGCTGTGAAATCACGGCATCGGTGCCTTTGCCGGCCTGCACCATGATGATTGCCGTCCGAGGCTTGGCTAGTGAAGCAACAAACTCATCGATGGTTTCGCTGGCGATAAAACCGGCTTCTGGGTGTTCGCTCATAAGCAAGTTGGTGCGTTCGACTGAACGGTTATAAATGGCAACGGTGTTACCTTCGCGGCTGGCAAGGTTACGTGCCAAGTTAGAGCCCATTACGGCCAAGCCGACGACGCCAATGTTTGCTTGAGTCATTGAGAAATCCTATTTTTAAGTCGAGTTTGTTTGGTTACAAGTTTACTCGAGCCGAGGCCCAAAACTTTGTGAGAAAGCTGGTTTGGGTTTGCTGATAACTTGTTGAGATTGCTAGATTTCGCTTCAATTTGGGGTTAGCCTGAGCCTATGAAAACTAACAAGTTTGTTTCACTGACAATTGCTTCTTTGGTTGCATTCACATCATTTAGTTTTGCTTCAACAGCACAGGCGGCTGATCCCGCGGTTGTTGTTAACTCTCCGTCTTTCAGCGTTGCTGATGACGGCACCTACACATATGTTCCGGGCGAATGGTCTGGCGAGGTAACTACCTTGACTGTTTCTTGGTATTCGTGCCCCACCGCGCAGTTGGGCGCGATTGGCGATGCCACTGAGCTTGCGGCGCAGTTGACTGATTCTGGCTGCACTTTCGTTTCTCATGACACGACTCTTGCTGCAGACACGTTCGATAACCTCACAACGTTCCCTGTCGTCATGGAAACCGCGAATGACACCTCAGCAGCGTTCATGGGTAACAACTTTGTGATGTATGACAAAAGCGTTGGCCCGATTGCTTATTCGGCGGCACCTCAGGCTGCAGTTGTTGTTGCCCGCACCCTTTATTTTTCAGGAAACTCTGCAACCTTGAATGCAAAGTCACGTGCCGCTCTTAACGCCTTGCTTGCCAAGGTGGGCAAATCGTCGAAAGTTGTTGTTCTAATCAACGGCTACGCAGCAAAAGGTGGTTCGGCAGCAAAGAATCACTCAATCGCTCGCGGTCGTGCTCGTCAAGTTATGTTCTTCTTTAAGAGGCACGCAATTGCGGCAACTTACAAGATTCGCCTGCACACTTCAAAAGTTTCAGGGGCTGCCGGCCGCAAGGCGACAGTTCAGCTAAGCATCACAAGTGCTGCATCGCCCGAATAGAAATCTATTCGGTCAGTTCTAAATTGAGGCATGCCCCTTCGGGGGCATGCTTTTTTATTTGTCTGCGATCAAAGTTTTTTGCTGACTCGCAAACCAGTGCCTTACATTTTGGCTTTTTCGTCACCCACTTGCTTTCGAGTGGCAAGCACCTCGACAATCTTGATTATTCAAGGTGACAACGAGTCTTCAGAGCCAGCCGGTGCGCTGACTTTCGCTGGCTTCGTCGTGGTTTGCGGTAATCTCGACTTATGACAAATGTGAACCTTGCAGGTAAAACCGTCTTTGTTTCAGGCTCTTCGCGCGGCATCGGCGCAGCCACCGTTCAGCTTTTTGCTGCTGCAGGCGCCAAAGTTGTGATCAACTATCGCGACAAAGCAGCTCGCGCCGAAAAAATCGCCGAAGCGATTCGTGCGGCTGGCGGCACAGCACTGACCGTGCAGGCTGACCTGACCGACTATGACTCGGTGGTCGCTGCTCGTGACCTGATTGTTGCTGAATATGGTTCACTCGACTTCTTGGTAATGAACGCTTCGGGCGGAATGGAAGCCGGCAAGGGCGAAGATTATGCACTGCGCCTCAACCGCGATGCTCAGGTTAATTTGCTTGACACCATGAGCGAAATCATGAGCGAGGGTGGCCGCGTGGTTTTCATCACCAGCCACCAAGCGCACTTTGTGCACACTTTTGAATCATTGCCTGAATACATGCCTGTTGCTTTGAGCAAGCGCGCCGGCGAAGACGCCCTGCGTGACCGCATTCCAGCGCTAGCCGAAAAGGGCATTGGTTTTGTTGTGGTTTCGGGCGACATGATCGTTGGCACCGCTACAGCTTTGCTTCTAGACCGCTCAAACCCCGGTGCAATCGAAAGCCGCATTGCCGAGGTTGGCAAGCTTTATAGCGTCGAAGAGTTTGCCGAAGAAATCTTCAAGGCAGCCAACGCGCCTGTGCCAGCCGACAACACCGTTTTGGTCGGCGACACTTCAAAGATGGGCTAACTGGCACCAACTGTGCACATAAGTTACCCGCCTGACCTACCCGTCAGCCAGCTTCACGACGAAATCGTCGAGGCGATTAGGGCCAACCAAGTTGTGATTGTGGCTGGTGCCACTGGTTCGGGCAAGACAACGCAGCTGCCGAAGATGTGTCTTGAGTTGGGGCAAAAAAGCATCGCCCACACCCAGCCTCGTAGAATCGCCGCGCGCGCCGTTGCCGAACGCATCAGCGAAGAGCTCAGTGTTGAGCTCGGTGGGCTCGTTGGCTATCAGGTTAGGTTTACCGACAAAGCGAGCGCCGAAACCCGTGTCAAGGTCATGACCGACGGCATTTTGTTGGCCGCATTGCAGCACGATCGAAACCTCAGCCAATACGACACCATCATCATCGACGAAGCACATGAGCGCAGCCTAAACATTGACTTTTTGCTGGGATATTTGAAACAGCTGTTGCCAAAGCGGCCCGACCTCAAGGTGATTATCACCTCGGCAACCATCGACCCAGGCTCGTTTAGTCGACACTTTGGCGACGCACCAATCATTGAGGTTTCGGGTCGAAGCTACCCGATTGAGGTGCGTTACCGCCCGGTTGCCAGCGAAAAGTCAGATGACGCCGACCCAGACGTTGAAACCACAGCTGCCGATTATCTAGATGGCGTCACCCTTGCGCTCGCCGAGCTCGAAGAAGAGGCGGTAGGCGACACCCTAGTGTTTTTGTCGGGCGAGTCAGAGATTCGCGATGCGCAAGATGCCATTGAAGGCCACATCAAAGGTGGACTGCTAGCTAAAGGCACCGAGGTGTTGCCGCTTTATGGTCGCCTGAGTGCCGCCGAGCAGCACCGAGTCTTTGAAACCAGCAAGGTGCTTGGGCTGAAGCGACGGGTGATTTTGGCGACCAACGTTGCAGAGACTTCGCTGACGATTCCCAACATCAAATATGTGATTGACGCCGGTACGGCGCGCATCTCACGCTATAGCCACAAAGCCAAAGTGCAGCGCCTGCCAATCGAGGCAATCTCGCAGGCCAGCGCCAATCAGCGGGCTGGCCGCGCTGGTCGTCTTGGCCCCGGCATCGTGATTCGGCTTTATGGCGAAGATGATTTCGCCAGTCGCCCCGAGTTCACCGACCCTGAAATCTTGCGCACAAACCTGGCATCGGTGATTTTGCAGGCCGCGCAGCTCGGTTTAGGAGACATTCTTGAGTTTCCTTTTTTGCAACCGCCTGACCCACGCGCGGTCAAAGACGGCCTAGGCCTGCTCACTGAACTCGGCGCCATCGCCCATCACGATGCATCTGGAATCAAACTCTCGCCTGTTGGGCGCACCTTGGCGCGCCTGCCTATGGAGCCACGATTTGCCCGCATGCTGGTCGAGTCAAAGAATCACGGTCTGACGCGTGAGGTGATGATCATCGTGGCGGGCTTGACCATTCAAGACCCTCGAGAGCGCCCGCTTGAAAAACGTGCTCAAGCTGACCAGTTGCACGCTCGCTTCGCCGACCCAACGAGTGACTTCTTGAGTTTGCTTAACCTTTGGAACTATCTCGAAGAAAAGCAACGCGAACTGTCATCATCAGCCTTTAGACGCCTATGCCGCAGCGAATATCTCAATTTTTTGAGGGTTCGAGAATGGCAAGATCTGATTCGGCAGTTGCGCTCAATGACCAAGCCGCTTGGCCTTCACATGAATGAACCAAAAGTTGACCCCGATGGCATTCACAAGTCGTTGCTCGCTGGCCTGCTCAGCCAAATTGGCATCAAACAGGTGAGCGACAAAAAGCCTTCGACTTTGCCAGCCAAAGGCAAACCAGACGAAGTTACCAAACCCCGCACCAATGCTGAATATTTGGGCTCAAATCAAAAGAAGTTTGTGATTTTTCCGGGGTCGACCCTGGCCAAAAAACCACCGGTTGCTCTAATGAGTTCAGAGCTAGTTGAAACCAGTCGACTTTTTGCACGCATGAACGCCGCCATCGACCCTGCCTGGGCTGAGAAGTTAGCCGGCGAGCTTTGCAAGCGCACCTATAGCGAACCGCACTGGGAGAAATCCCAGGGTGCTGTCGTGGCATATGAGCGAGTCACCCTTTATGGCGTTGCCATTGTCACGAACCGCCGCATGCAGTTCTCGCGAATCAACACCGAATATGCTCGCGAGCTGTTCATTCGCCACGCGTTGGTGATGGGGGAGTGGGACTCAAAACAGGCTTTCGATCGCACTAACCGCGCTCTGCTGAAAGAGCTTGAGGCGCTCGCCGACCGCGCTCGCAAACCTCAAATGGCTGCTGATGAAGATGACGTTTTTAGGTTCTATGACCAGAGGGTTCCCCAAGACGTGGTTTCAACCCGAAGCTTTGAAGGCTGGTGGAAAGTCGCTAAGCACCCCACTCCAGACCTTCTAACGATGACTCGTGAAGACCTTCTCGGCGCACAAGAGCAGCGGGTCGATGAGCAAGATAATCCGAATGAAATTTTGGTGGGCGGTCAAGAGTTTCGCCTCAGCTATCGCTTCGACCCGGGTGCTGTTGACGATGGTGTTACTGCGACCGTGCCATTGCCGGTCTTATCGACCATCAGGCCCGAAGCTTTTGACTGGCTGGTGCCCGCCCTAAGAGCCGAACTTTTGACCGAGCTAATTCGAAGTTTGCCAAAGAACTTGCGTCGAGGCGTTGTGCCCGCTGCTGACTGGGCTGCTAAAGCACTCGCCGTTTTGCCAGCCGAACCAAACGGCAACCTGCTGGCGACTTTGGCCAAAACTTTGCAACAGCTCAGCGGAACCAAATTTGAAGCAGCCGATTTTGACGCTTCACGCCTCACCAGCGCAATGCGCATGACCTATCGTGTGGTCGATGCGCGTGGCAAAACCCTCGGGCTTGCAGTCGACCTGCCTGCTCTTCAGGCTAAATTTTCGGCGGATGCTCGTTCGGCCGTTGCCTCTGTCGTTGAGTCGGCGTCGGGGGCCGGTGCCAAAGGTTTGGCCACCGAGGCTTCGATTGAACGCACTGGCATTTTGCGCTGGGACTTCACCGAGCTGCAGGCTAGGCACGAAACCAAACTGGGCAACAACGTGGTGCGTGCCTTTAGCGCGTTGGTTGCGCCGGTTGGCAGGGGCGGTTCGAGCAAGGGGGTGCCCAAAGCCGAAGGCGTCACATTGCAACTTTTTGCCACCGAAGCCGAACAGCAGCTTCATCATTGGCGAGGAGTTGTTGCGCTGGTTTGCGCCGAGATCGCCTCGCCAGCCAAATATGTCGAAGAGCATTTGACCAGCCAAGAAAAGCTGGCGATTGCAAGCCTGCCATATTCGACTTTTAGCGCGTTTATCGACGACCTGATTGC
>CAISOV010000091.1 GCA_903887175.1 uncultured Micrococcales bacterium | reverse complement strand
CATCGCTAGCACGAGCCGCCCAATAGTGCACCTCTTTGTGGGCGCCGTTAGGCAGAATGTAGTTACTGACGTGAATTCGTTGGCCGAGCTTGATGCTCAAACCAGTTTCTTCAAGAATCTCGCGCACCGCAGTTTGAGGCAGAGTTTCACCGGGGTCGACTTTGCCTTTTGGCCAAGACCAGTCGTTGTAACGACCACGGTGAACGAGAGCGAGCTTTAGCTCACCCTCGACCTCGCGCCAACAAAGTGCCCCAGCTGCATAAACGGTCAATTACGCCTTGACCTTTTTCTTAGTTGAAACGATCTTCATGATGGCATCTTGAATATCAACCAATGGTTTGCCAGCTTCATCATATTTGTGTCGAGTCCAAGTGCCATCGCTGCCCAAGTGCCACGTGCTTGAAGTCTCGGCCATTGAAAGTTCAAACAGGTCTTGCATTTCTTTAATGTGGTCTGGCTGCGTCAAGCGCACCAGCGCCTCAACACGGCGGTCAAGGTTGCGGTGCATCATGTCGGCCGAGCCAATATAAACTGCAGGGTCACCAGCGCCTTCAAACGCAAAGACGCGACTGTGCTCTAAGTAACGACCTAGAACTGAGCGAACCCGAATGTTTTCGCTTAAGCCAGCCACACCTGGCCGAAGTGCACACAGTCCTCGCACCAAAATATCGACAGTCACGCCGGCGTTAGAGGCTTTATAGAGCGCATCGATGACTTTCTCATCAACCAAAGAGTTCACTTTAATGCGAATGCCAGCACTCTTGCCAGCAGCCTTAGCTGCAATCTCAGCATCAATTCGCTCAACTAGACCGTCACGAACGCCGTTCGGCGAAACCAAAAGGCTCTTGAAGCTCGTCTCAGGGGCATAGCCGCTCAGCTGGTTGAAAAGTTTGGTCAAGTCTTCGCCAACTGAATCGCGAGAGGTCAGCAGACCATAATCTTCATAGAATCTTGCGGTCTTTGGGTTGTAGTTGCCGGTGCCAACGTGGCAGTAACGACGCAGCAGGCTGCCCTCTTGGCGAATCACAAGTGAAAGCTTGCAGTGAGTTTTCAAACCAACGATGCCATACACCACGTGCACGCCGGCCTGCTCAAGTTTGCGGGCCCAGGCGATGTTGTTCTGCTCGTCAAAACGCGCTTTGATCTCAACCAAAGCCAAAACCTGCTTGCCAGCCTCTGCGGCCTGAATCAGAGCGTCAACAATTGGCGAGTCGCCAGAGGTGCGATAAAGAGTTTGCTTGATTGCAAGAACTTTAGGGTCGGCAGCTGCCTGCTCTAGAAAAGCCTGAACACTCGTGGCAAAAGACTCATAGGGGTGGTGAAGCAAAATGTCTCGTTGGCGCATTGCGCCAAAGAAGCTAAGTGGCTCATCATCGGGGCCAACCAGATAACGATTGGTAACCACGTGATGCGGCGCAAAGTGCAAGTCAGGTCTGCCCATGAAAGCAATTTCGGCAAGACCAGTCAAGTCAAGGGGCGCTGGCAGGTGATAAACGTCAGCTTCTTCAACATCAAGCTCGCTCATAAGCAATTCAAGCACCTGAGGGTTAATGTCTAGAGCAACTTCAAGACGCACCGGTGGGCCAAAGCGGCGGCGCAATAATTCTTTTTCAAGGGCTAGCAGCAGGTTTTCGCCCTCGTCTTCGTCAACGTCGAGGTCTTCGTTTCGAGTAACTCTAAACGCGTGGTACTGAAGAACATCCATGCCAGGGAACAGTTGGCCTAAGTGTTGACCGATGATGTCTTCGAGCGGAACAAAACGGGCATTGGTAACACCCGAGTTGCCAGGAACTCTGACAAAACGTGGCAATAGTGGAGGCACTTTGACTCGAGCAAACAGCTCTTTGCCATTCTGAGGGTTGCGAACCACCACGGCAAGGTTGAGTGAAAGACCTGAGATGTAGGGGAACGGATGAGCCGGGTCGACCGCAAGTGGTGTCAGCACCGGAAAAATCTGGTTTTGAAAATAGCCGTGCAAGGCCTCTTGCTCGTTGGGTTCGAGGTGACTCCAGTGATTGAGTCGAATGCCTTGCGCTTCGAGTGCAGGCAAAATCTCATTGGTGAATAGGTAGGCGTGGCGCTCTTGCCAAAGGTGAGCGTCGCGCGAAATTTGAGTCAAAACATCTTGGGGTGACAGCCCAGAGCTTGCTGTTACGGCCAAACCGGTCGCAATGCGGCGTTTTAGGCCGGCAACCCTGACCATGAAAAATTCGTCGAGGTTTGAGGCAAAGATGCTCAAATAGTTGACGCGCTCAAGCAAAAACAAGTTGGTGTCTTCGGCAAGTTCTAGCACTCGCTGGTTAAATGCCAGCCAGCTCAGTTCGCGGTCAAGATATCGCTCAGCACTTGGTGAAAAGTCAGGCGTCTCGATTGACATAGTTTCTTCAGACATAGTTCAAATCTTGGCACCATTTGGTTGCCACTGGGTTAACTTTTAGCGAGCAATTTCTTGGTCAAGGTCGGCTTCATCGTTGAGATTAAATCGGTAACCGACGTTACGCACTGTGCCAATCAGGCTTTCAAGGTCGCCGAGTTTGGCTCGCAAGCGTCGAATGTGCACGTCGACAGTGCGAGTGCCGCCAAAATAGTCGTAACCCCAAACCTCACTCAACAGCTGTTCGCGAGTGAAGACGCGGCCCGGGTGTTGAGCTAAGAAACGAAGAAGTTCAAACTCTTTAAAAGTTAGATCGAGCGGCCGACCATGAACTTTTGCTGAATAGCTAGCCTCGTCAATCACCACGCCAGACGCCTGAATGGTGTCGCTCTTGGCAACGACTTTGTTGCGGTCAATCGCAATGCGAATGCGCGCATCGATTTCGCCCGGCCCAGCCGAATCGAGAATAAAGTCTTGGGCACCCCAGTCGGCACTTATCGCTGCCAGTGCGCCTTCGGTAACAACCAATACCAGAGGCGAGCTCAAGCCGGTGGTTTGCAAAATTTTTGCGAGAGATTTCGCATTTGCCAAGTCACGTCGAGCGTCTAAGAAAATCAGGTCACTCGAAGGCGCGTTTACTAAACTTGCTGGTTCGGCCGCGATGTAACGCACTCGGTGACTAAGCAGACCGAGCGAGGGCAACACCTCTCGACCACTCGTGGTCGACAGCACCAGTAGTTGCGCCATGTGGCTCCTGTTCGACATTTTGATTTTACCCGCCAAAATGACCACTTTGTTGCCCTCGAGCGAAGTTGAGCTCGGGTGAGGCATTATTAAGTTGTGAAGAATCGTTGGGCACTTATTGTCAGCCTTTGGGTGTTGGTAGTCATCAGCGCTGTTTTTGCCATGCTCAGCAGCCCTGACAGGTCTCACGCGGCAATGTGGTTCGGTGCGATTCTGGCCGGCTCGGTTGCAGGTGTTTCGCTGGTGCACCTTTTTAGAGCAGCTAAAGAGGGTTTCGTGCGCGAGTTGATTTATGTCAGCGGCGGGTCTTATTTGATTCTTGCTTTCGCAAGCGTCTATCTATTTGTGAGGAGCTAAACTCGAATCATGCTCGCACCCGAAATTTTTTTCACCGGCCTTTTGGTTTTGGCGGTCTTAGCCATCGTTAGCGTTTCAGCGTTGGTTTTGGTCAAGCTTTTCAAAGGCCAAAAATAGTCTCTAAGCAAAGGTCGCTTTAACCTTGTTTGATTTGCCCGAAAACCTGCCAATTGAGGCCACCCCCTTTGCTTTTTTGCTAGGGCAGTGGCAGGGCACCGGTGTTATCAGCTACAAACACCGCCTAGACCCGGTCACCGGTCAGCCCATTGAATACGAGTTTTCGCAAACGGTAGTTTTTGCCAACAACGGTGAAAACTATGTGACTTACCAGTCTTCAGCGAAACTGCTAGATGAAGCCGGAACAATCTTGCCTGCCGAACTTGGCTTTTGGCGGCTGGCCCGACCTGCCGAAAACGGAGACCATGGCCCAGGTCTGTTGCCTGGCGAAGGTGAACTTTCGATAGCTTCGCGCGATGATCTTGAAAAACTTCGCACCAAACACGGTGGCTTCGACATTGAGGCTTCAATCTTGCATCCGAGCGGAATCAACGAGCACTACATGGGTTTCATCAAAGGTGCTCGCGTCGATATGGCAACCGGCAAAGGCTCGAGCCGTTCCGAAAACTCTAAAGAATACAGCGGCGCGCAGCGCATGTATGGCCTCGTCGAGGGCGCTCTTCTTTGGGTGTGGGACATCGCAGCTTTGGGCAACCCAATCACCTCTCACGCCTCGGCTCGCCTAGAAAAAATCGGTTAGGCAAAACACGTGGTAAACCCGCTGCTGGAACAGCGCGCATTTGCAGCTGGCGAAGCAGTTGTGATTTTGCCGCAACACATGATATTTGAAATCTCTGGCCCCGACCGGCATGCCTGGTTGCACGCGTTCTTAGCTCAGCGAATCATGGGTTTGACTGCCGGCGATTCAACCGAAGCACTGATGCTTGATGCCAATGGTCACGTGCAGCTCGCCTGGCGTGTTTTTGAAGAGCCTGAATCGACTTGGATCTTCGCAGCGCCCAACGCGCTTTATGCCGAATGCTCCTCAGACACTGCTTTCGAGACCTGGCTCAGAGCAAACGTATTTCGCAAAAAAGTGCTCATTGCCAACCGCTCAGCTGACTTCGCCGTAGTCGCCCGAAACGGCGCTGCTGGTGAATACCAAGGGGTGAAAGACGCCGCCGTGGTTTGGCAAGACCCGTGGCCGGCTGAGGTGGCCGGTTCGGTGCGCTATTCGAAGACACCTTTGACAGCACTGGCTCGTGGTTATCGCCTGAGCGAGTCGCTTGTGCCTGCCGCGGCGGTGGCTGGTTTGGGCGTGGGTGTCGGACAATCAGTTTTGAATGGTTTGCCGATTGTTGGCGCCGAAGCATTAACCGCGTTGCGCATTG
>CAISOV010000090.1 GCA_903887175.1 uncultured Micrococcales bacterium | reverse complement strand
TCGTAGCCACGATATTCCAATCGGCGCAAACCACCAAGCAACACGTCGAGAGTTGACTTTGGGCCCACATAGCCGACGATTCCGCACATAAGTAATAATTTACGGCAGAATTGGGCTTTATGAGCGCTGACCTGAGTCCCTTTGTCGAAATCAAACGTGCTGACTGGGCTGAACTTGGTCGAAGCACCGACTTGCCGTTGACTCAAAATGAGATTGACCAGATCAGAGGGCTCGGCGATCGCACCGATATTGCTGAAGTTGCTGAGGTTTATTTGCCGCTGAGCCGCCTGCTAAATCTTTATGCAGCCGAGGCTGGTTCTTTGCACCGAGCAACTTCGGGTTTTCTTGGTGAGCGTGCCAGCCAGACGCCATTCATCATTGGTGTTGCTGGCTCAGTTGCGGTCGGCAAATCAACTGTGGCTCGTTTGCTGCGCGAACTGCTAACTCGCTGGCCGGGCACCCCAAAAGTTGAACTCATCACCACCGATGGGTTTTTGCACTCGAACGCTGAGCTTGAGCGGCGCGGTTTGATGGCTCGCAAAGGATTCCCCGAAAGCTATGACAGGTTGGCTCTTTTAAAGTTTGTGGCCGATATCAAGAGTGGCGTTGACGTGGTTTCGGCACCTGTTTATTCGCACCTGCTTTATGACATTGTGCCGGGTGCCACCGTTGAGGTGCACCGCCCTGACGTTCTGATTGTCGAGGGGTTGAACGTTTTGCAACCTGCTGGCGCTGGCCAAGCGGTGGCGTTGAGCGACTATTTTGACTTCAAAATTTATGTGGATGCTGACACACCAAACATCACTGAATGGTTTTTAAACCGTTTCTATAAATTGCGTGAATCAGCCTTCACTAACCCAGATTCGTATTTTCACCGTTACTCAGAGATGCCGGTTGAAAAAGCCCTTGAGCGAGCAAAAGAGATTTGGCAAACCATTAACTTGCCGAACCTAACTGAGAACATTTTGCCAACCCGGGCAAGGGCAACTTTGGTCTTGCAAAAGGGTGCGAATCACGCGGTTGAAAGCGTTTTGCTTCGCAAAGTTTAGTCAGCCGAGTTTAGAGTGCTAGGCGCTTTTCAACCACTCGGGCAATGCGGTCAGCCCAAGACTGCGCGGTGCCTTCATCAGCAGCCTCAACCATAACTCGCACGAGCGGCTCGGTGCCTGATGCTCGCAAAAGCACGCGGCCGGTGTCAGCAAGTTCGGCTTCGGCTTCGCGCACGGCTTGTTGCAGCTCTTGATCGCTGTCGACTCGCTTGCGGTCGACCCCCGAGACGTTAACCAAAACCTGCGGATACACCTTCATTACCTGAGTAAGTTCTCGCAGGGTTTTGCCGGTGCGAGCAACTTCGGCAAGCAACAGCATGCCGGTCAAAATGCCGTCGCCGGTTGTTGCATAGCGCGAAAAGATCAGGTGCCCTGATTGTTCGCCACCTAATGTGTAGCCACCGTCGCGAATTGCTTCAAGCACGTAACGGTCGCCGACTTTAGTTTGAATCATGTTGATGTCGGCGGTTTTCATCGCCAATTTCAAACCAAGGTTGCTCATCACTGTTGCCACGAGGGTGTTGCGGGCAAGTTGCCCACGAGCCTTAGCCGAAATCGCTAAAACGGCCATGATCTGATCGCCGTCAATAGTTGCTCCGGTGTGGTCGACAGCAAGGCAACGATCAGCATCACCATCGTGAGCGATGCCAGCGTCGGCACCATGTTGCAGCACGGCCGCTTGCAGCGCGCTCAGGTGAGTCGAGCCGTAACCCTCGTTAATGTTTAGACCGTCGGGGTCGTTACCAATCACAATAACTTTGGCGCCGGCATCGGCGAAAGCTTCGGGTGAAACCGCCGATGCCGCGCCATGCGCACAGTCGAGCACCACGGTTAGCCCCTCAAGACGATTTGGCAGCGCGCTCAAAAGGTGAACCAGGTAACGGTCTTCGGCATCGGCAAAACGTTGAACGTGGCCAACTGCGCCGCCGAGAGGTGCAAGTTTTGGGGCAGCCATAGCTGCCTCGATGCGGTCTTCAGTGGCGTCGGGCAACTTGTGACCCCCGCGTGCAAAGAACTTGATGCCGTTGTCGGGGGCTGATTTGTGTGAGGCCGAGATCATGACGCCAAAATCAGCGTCAAGGTCAGCAGTTAGAAAAGCAGTGGCGGGTGTTGGCAGCACGCCGGCGTCGAAAACGTCAATACCTGAGCTGGCCAAGCCGGCTGCAACAGCGGCTGCCAAAAACTCGCCTGAAATTCTTGGGTCGCGCCCAATGACAGCTTTTGGTTTGTCGCCGCGCGAACGGCTCTCTTCGCCCAAAATAATAGCGGCTGCCTGAGCCAGCGAAACGGCGGTCTCAACCGTGATATCACGATTAGCGAGTCCGCGCACTCCGTCTGTTCCAAACAGCCGCGTCATATTGAAAGCCTAAAGCTTTTTCGCAAAAAAGAGCGAAAAGATTAACGCTTCGAGAACTGTGAAGCCTTGCGAGCCTTCTTAAGACCAGCCTTTTTGCGCTCAATAACACGAGCATCGCGCTTCAAGAAGCCAGCCTTTTTAAGTGCTGGGCGGTTGTTGTCACGGTCGATCTCGTTTAGCGCACGAGCGATGCCAAGACGCAATGCGCCAGCTTGGCCGGCTACGCCGCCGCCGCTGATGCGAGCAATAACGTCGTAGCTGCCCTTTAGCTCAAGAATAGTGAAAGGGTCGGTGATTAGCTGCTGGTGCAACTTGTTCGGAAAATACTCTGCAAGTTCGCGACCGTTCACCTTGATGGTGCCGGTGCCTGGAACCAAACGAACACGAGCAATCGCTTCTTTGCGGCGACCTAGACCTGCGCCAGGCACGGTTAGTGCTGGGCGAGCGGCCTTAGCTGCTGCAGGAGCTGCTGGGGTTTCGGTGGTGTAGCTGTCAGTTGCTACTACTTCTTCAACTGCTGCTGCAGCTGCTGGGTCTTTAGCCATGATGAGTCTCTAATCTTCTCTGTGAGCCAGTGACTACTGGGCTACCTGGTCAATGATGAACGTCTTAGGCTGCTGGGCAGCGTGTGGGTGCTCAGCACCGCGATAAACCTTTAGCTTCGAAAGCTGGTCTGCACCAAGCTTGTTCTTTGGCAACATGCCGCGAATAGCTTTTTCGATTGCCTTCTCTGGGTTCTTCTCAAGCAGCTCTGCATATGTGGTTGCAGTTAGGCCGCCTGGGTAGCCTGAGTGGCGATAAGCCTTCTTCTGTGCAAGCTTCGCACCGGTCAACGCAACTTTTTCAGCGTTGATGATGATGACGAAATCACCGTTGTCCATGTGAGGAGCAAAGGTTGGCTTGTGCTTGCCGCGCAATAGTGTTGCGGCGTGGGTTGCTAGACGACCGAGAACGATGTCTGTGGCGTCAATGATGACCCACTGGTTGCTCAGTTCGTGAGCCTTTGGTGAATAAGTACGCACGCTTATTTGCCTTCTACTTCTATGTCGGATTGAAATGAACCCGCGCACGAAGATAACTAGAGCTTCTCGGGATTCAAGTTTTGTGTTCAGCAGCAAAACACTGCCAATACCAAAGGTCAAGTCTATCGCCAAGGTGCCACGCTGGTCAAACCCTAAGTTCGAAGATTGTTGCTTTTAGGCCCAAAAATCACCAAAAAGCGCCGAAACTTGGCTATTCGTCGTCGCTGGAGCTTCGTTGCACTTTAGTGATGACCGCTTGGGCCGCAAGCTGGTCATCGGCTGGGTAGGCGATTTGCATCAGAGTTAGGCCTTTTGGTGCCACGACTTTGAACATGTCTTCGCGACTTTTGGCTGCGAGCATCGCCCCAACTTCGCCGATTGTAGCTGTGCCGCCACCCACTGCCATTAGCGCCCCGACGATTGCTCGAACCATGTTGTGGCAAAAAGCATCGGCAGTGAGCCAAATCTCGATTACGCCGCTTTCGGTGCGAACTACGCGCACTTCGCGAAGATCACGAATAGTTGTGCCAAAGTCGCGCGGGCGGCAAAAAGAAGCAAAGTCGTGCAAGCCCACCAGAGTTAGCGCGGCGGCCTGCATCGCAACGGCGTCAAGTGGCCGAGTGTGCCACAGCGTGAAGTCAGCTTCGAGCGGGTTGCGTTGGCTGTCGTGATCGCTGACGCGGTAGCGATATTGTCGGTGCAGAGCACTAAATCGAGCATCGAACCCGGCAGGCGCAAAATCGCAACTAAATAGTCGAATGTCAGACGGCAACAATGAGTTCAAACGGCGTGGCAGGTCTGGCCCGCGCTCGATGCGCTTCATGCGAACCGGTGTCACATCGAAGTGAAAAACTTGGGCCAGCGCGTGCACGCCCGCATCGGTGCGCCCTGCAACTCGCAGGCCAAAGTCATCGTCGGTCTCGCCAAAAACGGTAACCAAAGCTTTTAATATCTCGGCATGCACAGTGCGCTTATCGGGCTGTTTCGCCCAACCATTAAAGTTGCCGCCGTGATAGCTGACTTGGGCTTTAAAACGAATCAGCTCGCCGACCTCAATGGTGGCGAGCTGATTCATGGTTTTGAAAAAAGTTGTGACTAGGCCTGAGCTTCGTCGGCTGCTTCTTCAGCTGAAGCCTCGGCAACTGCTTCTTCTGCAACTGCAGCCTCAGCCGGAGCCTCTTCAACAGCGGCTTCAACAGCAACTTCTTCGACAGCTTCGACAGCTTCGACAGCTTCGGCCGGAGCCTCAACTGCTGCAGCTTCGACTGCTACTTCTTCAACGATTGCTTCTTCAACAACTGCGTCTTCGACTACAACGTCTTCAACAACGGCTGCAACATCTGAACCCTTGATGGTGTTGACGATGCGCTTCTTGTTGGTGCTTGGCTTAGCCTCGACTGGCTCAAGAACAAGCTCGATTAGCGCCATCGGCGCGTTGTCGCCCTTGCGGTAGCCAAGCTTGGTGATGCGGGTGTAGCCACCCTGACGGTCAGCAACAAGAGGTGCAATGTTGGTGAAAAGGTCGTGCACAACGTTCTTGTCAAGAATCTGCTGCATCACACGACGACGCGCGTGAAGGTCACCGCGCTTTGCGAAAGTTACCAAACGCTCAGCAATCGGACGAAGGCGCTTAGCCTTGGTCTCGGTGGTGGTGATTTTCTTGTGCAAGAACAATGAGGTGGCCATGTTGTTAAGTAGCAGACGCTCGTGAGCTGGTCCGCCACCGAGGCGTGGTCCCTTAGTTGGGGTAGGCATTATTTACTCCTGTTTGATTTCTAAAGACCGAAGCTTAGGCTAGGTCGTCGTCGAAGGCTGAGCTAAAGTAGGCGCCGTCAAAGCCAGGCACTGAGTCCTTGAACTTTAGGCCGAGTGAAACGAGCTTGTCGCGAACTTCATCAACCGACTTGCTGCCGAAGTTGCGAATGTTCATCAACTGGTCTTCAGTGAGGTTGATTAGCTCACTAACGGTGTTGATGCCTTCACGCTTTAGGCAGTTGTAGCTGCGAACGGTTAGCTCTAGCTCTTCAATTGGCATTGCCAACTCAGGTGAAAGGCCAGCTTCAACCGGAGCTGGGCCAATCTCGATACCTTCAGCTGCGGTGTTCAACTCGCGTGCCAAGCCGAAAAGCTCAACAAGAGTGTGTCCTGCCGACGCAACTGCGTCGCGTGGGGTGATCGAATTCTTGGTCTCAACATCAACGATGAGCTTGTCAAAGTTGGTGAACTCACCGGCGCGAGTTGCCTCAACGCGGTATGAGACCTTCAAAACTGGTGAATAGATTGAGTCGATAGCGATCAAGTCAACTGCACCGTCTTGACGGTTCTGGCTGGCCTGAACATAGCCACGGCCACGCTCAACGGTTAGCTCAACATCGAACTTTGCCTTGGCGTTCACGTGAGCGATCACCAAATCAGGGTTGTGAACTTCGATGCCAGCAACGGTTTCGATGTCGGCAGCTGTTGCAACACCGGCACCTGACTTGCGCAAGCGAATGACTACAGGCGCATCGTGCTCTGACGAGACCACAAGCTCTTTCAAGTTCAAAATGATTTCAGTTACGTCTTCGGTAACACCTTCGATGGTGCTGAACTCGTGACGAACGCCTTCAATGCGAATCGTGGTTACTGCTGCACCCGGAATCGACGACAACAAAGTGCGGCGAAGTGAGTTACCTAGGGTGTAGCCAAAACCTGGCTCCAAAGGCTCCAGGGTGAAACGTGAGCGGTTTGAATCTAGAACTTCTTCTTCAAGGGTTGGACGCTGTGCAATTAGCACGGTTATTCCTTTCGCATAGGCACCCGCAATATGACGCCTATATTTTTTGGGCTGCGCAGTGGCCACTGCGCAGTTTGCTGCAAGGGGGTTGGTTACCCGCTAACGTTTTGCACGCCGGCGGGAATCCGATTGATTTTAAAAAACTTAGACGCGACGGCGCTTTGGTGGGCGGCAGCCGTTGTGAGCCTGAGGCGTCACATCGCTGATAGTGCCAACCTCAAGACCAGCAGCCTGAAGCGAACGAATAGCGGTTTCGCGACCTGAGCCTGGGCCCTTCACGAAAACGTCAACCTTCTTTAGACCGTGCTCTTGCGCCTTGCGAGCTGCAGATTCAGCGGCTAGCTGAGCGGCGAAAGGAGTTGACTTGCGTGAACCCTTGTAGCCAACGTCACCAGATGAAGACCATGAAATAACAGCGCCAGTCGAGTCGGTGATCGAAACGATGGTGTTGTTGAAGGTGCTCTTGATGTGAGCCTGGCCAACGGTGATGTTCTTTTTGTCTTTTTTGCGTGGCTTGCGGGCTGCTGAGCCGGCTTTTGCCTTAGGTGCTGCCATGATTCTCTCCTAAATCCTGATAAACAGTCGCTAGTAGCGCGGGCTACTTGCGGGCTGCCTTCTTCTTGCCGGCTACGGTGCGCTTTGGACCCTTGCGAGTGCGAGCGTTGGTCTTGGTGCGCTGACCGCGCACAGGTAGGCCCTTGCGGTGGCGAATGCCCTCGTAGCTGCCGATTTCAACCTTGCGGCGAATGTCTGCTGCGACGTCGCGGCGCAAGTCACCCTCAACTTTGAAGTTGCCGTCGATGAAGTCACGAATGGCAACCAACTGGTCGTCGGTTAGGTCTTTGACACGAATGTCTTTGTTGATCTCAGTTCCCTTAAGAATTTCAACTGAGCGAGTGCGGCCAATGCCGTAGATGTAGGTTAGGGCGATTTCGACGCGCTTGGCGTCTGGAATATCTGCTCCGGCAACACGTGCCATGGGATTTCTCCTGTTTGTTTTTGAAGGTCTGCAGCAACGATGCCCGATTTCTCGGCTTTGGCCTTCATCCAAAGGTGCCCTCTTGTTCAAACCGCTCTGAAAGCTAGTTTTGAACTCGAATGATCGTTGCCTTTTTAGTTGTTTGCGGCGAACCGCGGTGCTGATCGAAACCAGCAGGTAAAACTTTTGCTTCGGCTATTAGCCCTGGCGCTGCTTGTGACGCGGGTTCTCGCAGATAACCATGACTCGACCGTGACGACGAATGACCTTGCACTTGTCGCAAATCTTCTTGACGCTTGGGTTAACCTTCATGTCTTTACTACTTCTCTAAGGGTCTAAATAACTCAGTGTCAGCAGACCAGTTTGTTCAAATCTTTATTTATAGCGATAAATGATGCGACCACGAGTTAGGTCGTATGTGCTTAGTTCAACAATTACGCGGTCTTCAGGAAGAATCTTGATGTAGTGCTGACGCATTTTTCCTGAAATGTGTGCCAAAACCTTGTGACCGTTGGTCAGCTCTACGCGGAACATTGCGTTCGGTAGTGCTTCGACAACTTGGCCTTCGATTTCGATGACGCCGTCTTTGTTGGCCATAGCCTCACTTATCTGCCTAATTTTTTCGACGTAACGAGCGCACGACAACGAAAAACCTTGCGATTTTGGGATTGCGTGCAGAAACGCCGAAACTCAATCCTATGACAATTCACGCTTAATTGGTAATTTCTTTTCTGAAATTTTCACAAAGCGAGCGATTCAAGCGTGGCAATTTGTTGCGTCGCTCTAAAATGAGCAATTTAATGCTCTTGCTAGTTGCCCAGCGCGACCGGTTTAATTCCAAATTTTGCTAGTTTGGCCGCACCGCCGTCTGGCTCAGTGAGCACCCAGATGCCGTTGTCGTGACGAGCCACGGTGTGCTCCCAGTGTGCAGCATCTGAACCATCTATCGACGAGACCGTCCATTGGTCTTCAAGAATTTTGGTGTCTTCACTGCCGGCGGTGACCATGGGCTCAATAGCGATTACCAAACCCGCCTTGATCTTGGGGCCGGCGTCGCGAGTTCGATAGTTGAAAATCGGCGGATCTTCGTGCATGCTGCGACCGATGCCATGGCCCACATAGTGCTCAAGAATGCCGAACTTGCCGGCAGCTTCAATAGATTTTTCGATGGCTGTGCCGATGTCGTTCACGCGGCTAGCTGTTGCAAATGCTGCAATGCCCGCCCAAAGCGAATTTTCGGTGACATCACTCAGGTGCTGTCGAGCGTTGCTTAGTTCGGTCTCGCCCCCGGGCACAACTACGGTGATTGCGGCATCGCCGTTCCACCCGTTAATTTCGGCGCCGGCATCAATCGAGACAATGTCGCCCGGTTGCAAAATGCGGTCGGATGAAGGGATTCCGTGAACCACCTCATCGTTGATAGAGGCGCAAATCGTGTGAAAATAGCCGGGCACGAGTTGAAAGTTTGAGCGACCGCCCAGTGCCACGATTGCAGCGTTGGCAAGTGAGTCGAGTTCAAGTGTTGAAATGCCCGGTCGAATCGCTTTGCGAACTGCCTCAAGTGCCGCCGCTGTTGCCAAACCGGCAACACGCATGGCGATGATGTTGTCGTTAGTTTTTAGTTGAAATTTGCTGCGCGACATTTGTTATGCAGGCTTAGAGACCGGGTTCGAAACCGCGGGCGGCAAGCGCCTCAAGAATTCGTTCGGTAACGTCAGCGACCTCGCCCAGACCATCAATCATGATTACGATGCCGCGAGAAGCATAAATGCTGATTAGCGGCGCCGTTTGCTCTTCATAAACTTCTAGTCGTCGGCGAATCACAGGTTCGGTGTCGTCAGCTCGGCCCTGCTCGATGGCACGGTTTAGCAGGCGGCGAACTACTTCGTCGGTGTCGGCGGTGAGCTGAATAACAACGTCGAGCGACTTGCCCTGCTCGGCAAGAATGCTGTCTAGCTCAACAACCTGATCTCCGGTGCGCGGGAATCCGTCAAGCAAAAAACCTTCGACAGCGTCAGCCTGTGAAACGCGATCGCGAACCAGATCATTGGTGAGACTGTCGGGCACGTATTCGCCACGGTCCATGAATGCTTTAGCCTGTTTGCCGAGGGCGGTTTCATTCTTCACATTGAAACGAAAGATGTCACCGGTTGAGATGGCAGGAATGCTAAAGGTCTGGGCTAGTCGTTCAGCTTGGGTTCCCTTGCCAGCGCCTGGTGCACCAATCAAGAGAAACCGGCTCATCGAAGAAGACCTTCGTAGTTTCGCTGCTCCATCTGGGCACTGATCTGCTTGACAGTTTCAAGACCCACACCGACGATAATCAGAATCGAGGTTCCACCGAACGGAAAGTTCTGGTTGGCACCGATGATTGAGAACGAGACCAGCGGAATCAAGGCGATCAAGCCCAGGTAAAGTGCGCCTGGGAACGTGATGCGGCTCAAGACATATTCAAGGTATTCCGTGGTTGGGCGACCAGCGCGAATGCCAGGAATGAACCCGCCAGACTGCTTGATGTTGTCGCTAACCTCTTCTGGGTTGAAAGTAATTGCCACATAGAAGAATGTGAAACCAACAATCATTAAGAAGTAAAGAAGCATATAGAGCGGGTGGTCGCCACGGGTTAGATAGTCAGAAACGAATGAAACCCAAGGTGCCACGTTGCCGTTCTTGTCTGGTTGGTTGAACTGGGCAACCAAACCAGGCAAATAAAGCAAGCTTGAAGCAAAAATCACTGGCACAACGCCGGCCATGTTCACTTTGATTGGAATGTAGGTGCTCTGACCACCGTATTCACGGCGACCAATCATGCGCTTGGCGTACTGCACCGGAATGCGGCGCTGTGACTGCTCAACCAAAATAACCAGCGCGACGATAACCACACCAACGCCTAGAACGACCAACAGTGTCTCAACGCTCTTGGTGTTTGCAATAGCAGCTAGCGACTGAGGGAACCTTGATGCGATTGATGTGAAGATCAAAAGCGACATTCCGTTGCCGATGCCGTGCTCTGTGATGAGCTCGCCCATCCACATGATAAGGCCGGTGCCGGCAGTCATGGTCAGAACCATAAGAGCCAACGAAATCGGTGAGGTGTCAATCAAAATCGGGTTAGTACACTTCGAACCAAACAGGGTGCCCGAGCGTGCAACCGCAATCAGAGTGGTTGACTGCAACACAGCAAGTGCAATAGTTAGGTAACGAGTGTATTGAGTCAGAGTTGACTGACCCGACTGGCCTTCTTTGTGCAGGGCTTCAAAGCGCGGAATAACAACGCGAAGCAGCTGAATGATGATCGATGACGTAATGTACGGCATGATTCCAAGCGCAAAGATTGAAAGCTGGAGCAAAGCGCCACCACTGAACAGGTTCACAAGCTCGTAAAGGCCGCTTGTGCTCTGAGTTGCAGTTAGACACGACTGCACGTTGCCATAGTTGACCAATGGTGCAGGGATGAATGATCCCAATCGGTACATAGCAACGATTGCAAGTGTAAAGGCTAGTTTGTTACGTAGGTCGCGAGTGCGAAATACGCGAACGATGGCGCTTAGCAATTAGGCCTCCAGGCTGGGTAGAACTAGTCGATGACTAGTTTTTAACTGAGCCACCAGCGGCAACAATCTTTTCAGCAGCTGATGCTGAAACCTTGTCGACACTAACGTTTAGCTTAACCGAGATGTCGCCGTTGCCAAGCACTTTTACAAGCTCATTGTCACGAACGGCACCCTTAGCAACCAAATCGGCAACAGTAACGTCGCCACCGGCTGGGTAAAGCTCTGCTAGACGGTCAATGTTGACTACTTGGTATTCAACACGGAACGGATTCTTGAAGCCGCGAAGCTTTGGAGTGCGCATAACTAGACGCACGCCACCACCTTCGAAGCCTGGGCGAACCTGGTAACGAGCCTTAGTACCTTTGGTACCGCGACCCGAAGTCTTACCCTTCGAACCCTCACCACGACCGACACGGGTGCGCTCTTTTTTAGAGCCCGCGGCCGGACGAAGGTGGTGGACCTTCAGAATGTTTGCCTTCTCAGCAGCTTCAGCTGGCTTAGCTGCTTTTGGAGCAGCTTTGGCAGCAGCCTTAGGCGCAGCAGTCTCAGTTGCTTCTGCTTTAGCAGCAGCCTTAGGGGCAGCAGCCTTCGCAGGTGCCTTCTCAGCAGCTGGCTTTGCAGCAGCCTTAGGGGCAGCAGCTTTCGCCGGTGCCTTCTCAGCAGCTGGCTTTGCAGCAGCCTTCGGGGCGGCAGCCTTTGCGGCGGCAGGCTTTTTTGCAGCAGCTGGCTTAGCAGCAGCTGGCTTGGTCTCTTCAGCCATTAGTTGATCTCCTCAACGGTAACAAGGTGTGCAACCGTGCGAACCATACCGCGAACCGAAGCGCTGTCTTCTTTGACGATTATGTCGCCAATGCGCTTTAGGCCTAGGGTGCGTAGGGTCTCACGGTGATTTGGCTTGCCACCAATTTCACTCTTAATCTGGGTCACCTTTAGACGCGTTGCCATTAGGCACCTACCTTTGCTTCTTGCTGACGAAGCAAACCAGCTGGGGCTACTTGGTCAATCGGAAGCCCACGACGTGCTGCAACGGCTGCTGGCTCTTCGAGCTGACGCAGTGCCGCCACGGTGGCGTGAACAATGTTGATGGTGTTCGATGAACCGAGCGACTTGCTCAAAACATCGTGAATTCCTGCACACTCTAGAACGGCGCGAACTGGGCCGCCGGCGATAACACCGGTTCCCTGAGCTGCTGGACGAAGCAAAACTACGCCGGCCGCAGCCTCGCCCTGAACAGGGTGAGGAATGGTGCTTGATACGCGAGGAACTCGAAAGAAGTTCTTCTTGGCTTCTTCGACGCCCTTAGCGATAGCAGCTGGAACTTCTTTAGCCTTGCCATAGCCAACGCCCACTAGGCCGTTGCCGTCGCCGACAACTACTAGAGCGGTGAAGCTAAAGCGACGACCACCCTGAACCACCTTTGAAACGCGGTTGATTGTGACAACGCGCTCGAGGAACGGGCTCTTGGTCTCTTCGCGGTCGCGACGCTCGCCACGAGGGGCGCGGTCACGGCTGCCACGACGAGCTTCGCGCTCGTTTGGCTCGCTTGACTCAGTGGTAACAGCGGTAACAGTTGTTGCAGCTTCTTCAGTTGCCACGGTTGTCTCCTTGACTTCTTGACTCATAGTGTCAGCCCACCTTCACGTGCGCCTTCGGCGATTGCAGCAACGCGACCTGCATACTTGTTGCCACCGCGGTCAAAAACAACCTCAGTAACACCAGCAGCAACAGCGCGCTTTGCAACAAGCTTGCCAACCTCAGTTGACTTGGCTGTCTTGTCGCCAGCGAATGAACGCAGCTCGGCTTCCATAGTCGATGCCGAAGCCAAGGTGTGACCCTGGGCGTCGTCAACAATCTGAACGAATACGTGACGGGCTGAGCGTGTAACCACTAGACGTGGGCGCAGTGCGCTGCCAACAATCTTCTTGCGAAGACGAAGGTGGCGACGAGTGCGGGCAGCGCTTTTGCTCTTGCCGCGAGTTTTGCTAGTTAGACCCATGATTATTTACCGCTCTTTCCGGCCTTGCGACGCACGACTTCGCCGGCGTAGCGAACACCCTTGCCCTTGTATGGCTCTGGCTTGCGAAGCTTGCGAAGGTTGGCAGCAACCTCACCGACAGCCTGCTTGTCAATGCCTGATACAGAAAGCTTGGTGTTGCCCTCAACGGTGAAGGTGATGCCAGCAGGCGCCTTGACCAAAATCGGGTGTGAGTATCCAAGTGCGAATTCAATGTCAGAGCCCTTGGCGGTAACACGGTAACCGGTACCAACAATCTCTAGGCCCTTGGTGTAGCCCTGAGTAACTCCGTGAATTAGGTTTGCGATCAGGGTGCGGGTTAGGCCGTGAAGCGAACGCGAGTTGCGCTCGTCGTCTGGGCGGGTAACCACAACAGTGTTCTCTTCGAGAACAGCCTGAATCGGTGCAGCGATGGTGTGAGACAAGGTGCCCTTAGGACCCTTAACTGTTACAACGCCTGCTTCAATTTTTACTTCGACGCCGGCTGGAACCGGAATCGGCAATCTACCAATACGTGACATGTCTGATTACCAAACGTAGGCGACAACTTCTCCGCCTACTCCCTTCTTGGCTGCTTGACGGTCAGTCAATAGACCTGACGATGTCGAAAGAATGGCGATGCCCAAGCCACCAAGAACGCGAGGAAGCTCTGTTGACTTCGCATAAACACGAAGGCCAGGCTTTGAAACACGCTTGATGCCAGCGATTGAACGCTCGCGGTTTGGGCCGTACTTTAGGTCGATGGTAAGCGTCTTGCCTACTTCTGCATCTGCAACCGCAAAGTCAGCGATGTAACCCTCAGACTTGAGGATTTCAGCGATCTTAGCCTTTAGCTTGCTGTAAGGCAGGCTAGCCGACTCGTGATACGCGCTGTTTGCATTGCGCAGACGGGTCAGAAAATCTGCGACCGGATCTGTCATTGTCATTTTGTTGCGCCTCTCTCGGTGGTTTCCGTTAGCTTTACGAGCTAACGGACCTATCCGATGATTAGTTGGTCTGGAAAGGGAAGCCGAGTGCGGTTAGAAGCGCACGGCCCTCGTCGTTGTTCTTGGCAGTGGTCACAAAAGTGATGTCCATGCCGCGAGCGCGGTCAATCTTGTCTTGGTCGATCTCGTGGAACACTGACTGCTCTGAGAGACCAAAAGTGTAGTTGCCGTTGCCGTCGAACTGGTTTGGCTTTAGGCCGCGAAAGTCACGAATGCGAGGTAGCGCTAGAGCCAAAAGGCGGTCTAGAAACTCCCACATGCGGTCGCCGCGCAACGTCACGTGTGCACCAATTGCTTGGCCCTCACGAAGCTTGAACTGAGCGATTGACTTGCGAGCAAGGTTAACCTGTGGCTTCTGGCCGGTGATTGCGGTTAGGTCGCGAATCGCGCCGTCGATTAGCTTGCCGTCTTTAGCAGCGTCACCGACACCCATGTTCACAACAATCTTGGTCAAACCAGGAACCTGGTGAGGGTTGGTGAAACCAAACTCAGCAGTTAGCTTTGCAACGATGTCGTCGCGGTACTGCTGCTTTAGGCGTGGCAGTGGCTTGCCTGCAACGGCAGACTTAGCTGCAGCCTTCTTAGGGGCTGCTTTGGTTGCTTTTACAGCTGCGTCAGTCATTAGATGTCCTTACCTGACTTTTTAGCAACGCGAACACGAACGGTCTTCTTGACGCCGTCTTTTACAACGGTCTCGAAGCGAACACCAATGCGGGTCGGCTTTTTGCTCGATGGGTCGATTAGCGCGACGTTAGAGATGTGAATCGGGGCCTCAACGGTCTCGATGCCACCAGTCTTGGTGCCGCGGTCAGTCTGTGAAACTTTGGTGTGCTTGGTAACAATGTTGATGCCTTCAACAATGACGCGATTGCGCTCTTTGTCGATGCTCAAAACGTGACCTTGCTTGCCACGGTCGCCGCCGCGGCTCTGCTTCTTGCCAGTGATGACCTGAACTAGGTCACCTTTCTTGATAGTCGCCATGATTAAATAACCTCCGGAGCTAGCGAGATGATCTTCATGAACTTCTTGTCGCGAAGCTCACGGCCAACTGGGCCGAAAATGCGGGTGCCGCGAGGCTCGCCGTCATTCTTGATGATTACTGCTGCGTTCTCGTCGAACTTGATGTATGAGCCGTCTGGGCGACGAGTCTCTTTTTTGGTGCGAACGATAACAGCCTTGACGACGTCACTCTTTTTGACGTTGCCGCCAGGAATGGCATCTTTAACGGTGCATACGATGATGTCACCGAGGCCTGCGTAGCGACGCTTTGAGCCGCCAAGCACACGGATGACGAGTAGCTCCTTAGCGCCGGTGTTATCGGCAACTTTGAGTCGTGACTCCTGCTGAAGCATTTGTTACTCCTTGATAGTGGGGCGCTCGATTTTGCGAGACCCCAGGGGTTTACTTGGCCTTTTCGACGATTTCGACTAGACGCCAGTTCTTAGTAGCTGACAGTGGGCGGGTCTCGCTAATGATTACGAGGTCGCCAATGCCGGCCGAGTTAAGCTCGTCGTGAGCCTTGATCTTGTTGCTGCGGCGAATAACCTTGCCATAAAGCGGGTGCTTTACGCGGTCTTCTACCTCAACAACGATGGTCTTGTTCATCTTGTCGCTGACTACATAGCCACGACGGGTCTTGCGGTAACCACGAGTTTCTTCGGCGGTTGCCTCAGTTGCAACGGCAACTGCCTTCTTTGCTTCAGCCATGGTTATGCCTCCTCGGTTGCTGCAGCTGGGGCAGCTGCGGCTTTCTTTGCCTTGGTTGCTGGAGCAGCGGCTGCCACAGCTGGAACGGCACGAATGCCTAGTTCACGCTCACGAATGATGGTGTAGATACGGGCGATGTCGCGCTTAACTGCGCGCAAACGACCGTGGCTTTCGAGCTGGCCGGTGGCCGACTGAAAACGCAAGTTGAAAAGCTCTTCTTTAGCTTTTTTCAGTTCTTCAATAAGAACTGAATCTTCAATCTTGTCTAGACCTTCTGGGGTTAGGTTTTTTGAACCGATCGCCATTATGCGTCACCTTCTTCACGCTTGATGATGCGAG
>CAISOV010000089.1 GCA_903887175.1 uncultured Micrococcales bacterium | reverse complement strand
TGCCTTCAAGCTTGATTCCAGGCGTACTGCCTACAAAACCGAGGGCAGCCGGGTAGCCAAAGTCAACTTTGCTCTGAGCATCAACGTTGAAAGTTGTTGGTGTCGCAGTAGCACCTGAAGCCACCGAGATGATTGCGGTAGCTGCGGTTTCGCCATCATTGGTAATCGAACCGATGAGATAGGCGTTTTTGCCATCAGAAAGAATCAGCACGTTACGCGCGTGAACGTGGCCATCGTCAGTCTGGTTGCCGTCGCTGGCTGCATAAACCTGTTTAGTAGCCACGTTTGAGGTGAAGCTGCAACCGGCGGTGCCCAACAAAAGAGCGGCTGAAACAGCCACAACACTGAGCTTGCGAATTAACATTTTTCCTCCTGCAGAACTGGCAACTAGCGGTTCTATTTTACCCCCTTAAAACTGCGACTCTGTGGTAAACTGGTGGTTTCTGAAGGGATTCCACATGCGTTTTGAAGTTGGACAAACTGTCGTTTATCCACACCATGGTGCCGCCCAAATTGTTGAGGTTGCCGATCGCACCCTGCGAGGCGAGACCAAAGTTTATTTGCAGCTCAAGGTTTCACAGACCGAGTTGACCATCTGGGTGCCAGCCGACAACGTTGACATGGTCGGCGTGCGCGATGTAATCGACGCTGCTGGCGTTAAACAGGTTGAAGATGTTTTGCGAGCCGAGTTCACCGAAGAGCCAACCAACTGGTCACGTCGCTACAAGGCGAACCTCGAGAAGTTGGCTTCGGGCGATGTGGTCAAGGTTTCAGAAGTTGTGCGCGACCTTTGGCGTCGCGATCAAGACCGTGGTCTTTCAGCGGGTGAAAAGCGCATGCTTGCCAAAGCGCGACAGATTTTGGTCTCTGAGTTGGCTCTGGCTCGTGCCACCGACGAAGAAGCTGCTGGCGAGCACCTAGACACCGTTCTGCGCGACTAGCAGGCAAAACGTGACCATCGCGGTGGTTTTAGTTGCGGCCGGCCGCGGTGAGCGCCTCGGCGCTGGTGTGCCCAAAGCATTTGCCCAGGTTGCCGGGGTTACTCTGATCGAACACGCCATTCGTCGAATTTTTAACGTGGATGCTCTAACCCAGCTCATCATTGCCGCACCTCCAAGTCATTTGGCCGAGGCCCGCGCAATTGCTGACGCTGTGGCAAATGAAATTGAACCGCTGTTGACCAATCGAAGCCTCGCAGGGGTAACAGTTTTGGCCGGTGGCGACACCCGCCAACAATCAATCGCTAACGCACTTGGTGCCGTTGCAGCCGAAACCGAAGTTGTGCTTGTGCACGACTCGGCTCGTGCGCTAACTCCCACTGCTGTTTTTGAACGCGTTGCGCAGTCAGTGTTAGACACTGGTTTAGCTACGATTCCGGTGATGCCCATCGTTGACACGATCAAACGAGTTGCTGGCGAAACAGTTCTTGACACGGTTGACCGTCAGACTTTGCGCTCGGCGCAAACCCCTCAGGGTTTTCAAGCGTTTGAACTATTAGAGGCCTATCGCAGCGCGTCTGAAGATTTCACCGACGACGCGGCGCTGGTTCAATCAGTTGGCGCCAGCGTTCGATATGTTGCTGGTGACGAATGGGCGTTCAAAGTGACAACTCCCGACGATCTTGCCATGGCCGAACTCAGGTTGGCCGCCGAGGCTATCGGGGCATCGGGTTCAGTTGCGATTGGTTTGCCACCCAAATATCGCGTAGGTGTCGGCGTTGATGTGCATCGCTTCACCCAAGATTCTGCAAAGCCGCTTTTTTTAGGTGGCATTGAATGGCCGGGTGAGCGCGGGCTTGACGGGCACAGCGACGGCGACGCCGTGGCTCACGCAGTCGTAGACGCGCTTTTGGCTGCGGCTGGCATGGGCGACATCGGGTCAAATTTTGGGGTTGATCGGCCTGAGTTTGCCGGTGCTTCAGGTCAGGTTTTTCTGACCGCCACGGTTTCAAAGCTTGCCGAGGCAGGTTTCACAGTCGTGAACGTTTCGGTTCAGGTTATCGGCAACCGCCCCAAGATTGGCCCACATCGAGCAGCTGCCGAGGCGCAGCTCAGTCGCCTAGTTGGGGCGCCGGTCACCGTCGGCGCAACCACTACCGATGGCCTGGGCTTTTTGGGTAATTCTGAGGGTGTTGCAGCTGTGGCTAACGCGCTACTTTTTAGCTCGCAGGTAGGCTAATTTCGTGGCCCTAAGACTTTTTGATTCGCACTCGCAAACCCTGCGTGATTTCGTGCCCATTGTGGCGGGTGAGGTCGGCATCTATTTGTGCGGACCAACCGTGCAGTCTTCGCCACACGTGGGCCACTTGCGATCAGCATTGGTTTATGACCAACTGCGCCGTTGGCTAACAGTGCAGGGCAACAATGTGACCCTGGTGCGAAACGTTACCGACATTGATGACAAAGTTTTAGCAAACGCGGCAAGCCAAGGTGAACAGTGGTGGGCTCTGGCTTATCGCTATGAGCTTGAGTTCAACGCAGCCT
>CAISOV010000088.1 GCA_903887175.1 uncultured Micrococcales bacterium | reverse complement strand
CTTTGACTCACGCGACGAAGGCGCCGAAGTGCGCCTCGACATTTTGAACGACAAAGAGGGCGTTTGGCGCTGCCGCACCACCTTCAACTGCACCGAGGCTTGCCCTCGCGGCATTCAGGTGACTCGCGCGGTTGCCGAGGTCAAGCAAGCCATTCTTCGCGGTCGCGCCTAGGGTTTATCGAACCTGAAAAACAAGCTGCGGGCTGGCACTTTATTAGCGAGCTGTGCCGGCTTGTGGGTAATGTCGAGCCAATCCCCCGAGATCGCCGAACCCAAAAGTTCGTCGCGGTAACCGGTGTTGACCAAAACTTGAATTCGTTCCTTGTGGCCCAGTGAATCCTTGTGCGACCGCTCAAACAGAAGCGCGTGATTCTTGAGTTCGATAACCTCAAGCCCGCCGTGGCTGAGAGCCTTCGATGCAGCGCGCAAGCGCATCCACGGGGCACTAAATTCGAACGCCTGACCCTGCTCGAGGTCGAAGGTTTTAGGAAAACTCGCGCGGCAACCTGGGTCGTTTGCTCCTTCTAGAGCGAGTTCGGTGCCAGAAAATACCACCGGCACCCCCGGAATAAGCATGTGTAGCGCGAAACCAAGTTGCCAGCTGTCTCGCTTGCCTTCAACCAGAGTGGCGAAGCGTGCTGTGTCGTGACTGTCAATAAAGTTTGGCAGCACGCTGTAATCACCCCAACATTTGCCCCAGCGTGCGATGTCGAGAATGAAATCTTCGGCGTCGGCCGAGTGTTTGTGCACAAAGTCGAGCACTCGATAGCCCGAGCGGTAGTTCTGCACAGCTTCGAAACCCTCGGCAAACGACCATTCGTTCCAGGCTTCGGCAATAAAGTAGCGGGCCGAATCGAGATCTTTCACACGATTTCGCAGGGCGAGCATGAATCCGTCGGCAAACTTGTATGGCACGTCGAAGCGCCACCCCGCAATGCCGTATTCGTGCCAGTGGCGAAGCACGCGCTCAACGTAATCGAGCACCGTGGGCGATGCGGTGTTAAGTTTGGGCATGAACTCGGTGCCCCCAAAGGTTTGGTAGCTGCCGTCTGCATAGATGTTGAACATCTCGCGAAGCGCGGCATCGCCCGCTTGGGCGGCAAGAAATTCGGGCATCGACTTGCCACTGTGGTTGAAGACGCCGTCGAGAATCACACCGATTCCGTGAGCGCGAGCCTCTGTGGTTAGGGTTTTTAGGTCTTCGCTGGTGCCGAGCAGCGGGTCCATTTCGAAATAGTTCTCAGTGTCGTAGCGATGGTTGCTCGGCGCCCGAAAAACCGGGTTGAAATAGATGTTGCCGGTGCCGATGCTGGCCAGGTAATCGAGCTTCGATGCCACACCCCGAAGGTTGCCGCCAAAGAAGTTCTGCGGGGTTGGAGCCGAATTCCACTCGACCAGCTCGCGGTCGGCCAAAACGCTTTCGTCGCGCGCAAAGCGGTCGGGAAAAATCTGATAAATGAGGCCTTTACGCACAAAGTCTAGGTGATCTGAACCGCGCTGTTCTAATTTCATAGGTCAAGGCTAGTGCAGATGCTGGCACGCAACCATAAGCCCCAAAGCCCCATTTGGCGCTTTGAGCAAGTAGTTACTTTTTAGAGGGAGCTGGCTAGGGCAGCTCTGAGTTGCCCAATCAAGGCGGGAGCAACCGACAAACTGTCGACGCCCCACTTGATGAACTGGGTTGCCGCTCGGGCATCACTTGCCATTTCGCCGCAAACTCCAGCCGGTTTGCCCTCAAGTTTTGCGGCCTCGATCACCCTGCGCACCTGACTATAAATCAGAGCTTCATAGGGGCTGTCAACGTCAAGACTGAGTGTTCGTCGAGAATGCAGTTCACCTTTGCTGGGTTTAGCGTCGTTCGCAAGCGGTTGATAATCTTGCAAAATGTAGTGGGTTAAATCGTTGGTGCCGATGCTAACAAAGTCGCACATGCGCAGAATCAGCGTTAGTTCACCCTCGACTAATACCTCAGGCACTTCGATCATGACGCCAAGCTTGATTGGGCGCACGCCACCGACCAAGCCGACAGCAGCCGCAAAGTCAAGAAAAGCCCTCGCCTGAGCTGCACTGGTGACCATGGGGGCCATGATCCAAAGCTCGGTGCGCGGGTAATAACCCTGAGCCTGCCACAGCGCACGAAGCTGAGCCTCAAGCACTTCTGGGTTTGCTAGCAGCGCGGTTAGGCCACGACCCGAATATTTGCCTTCGCCGGTGTTTCTCATGAATGGCAGCGGTTTATCAAAATCTACGTCGAGCAAGCGGGCGACCACTTTTTGGCCACTAAAGCGTGACAAAATCTTGCTGTATTCAAACATTTGATCTTGCAGCGATGGTGCTGACTCTGAGCCTAAAAACAGCAGTTCGGTTCTGAGCAGCCCGACGCCTTCGGCCCCCGCGGCAACCGCTGATGCGCTTTCGGTGCTAGAGCCGAGGTTGGCCATCACTTGAACCGGCAACGGTTTTAGAGCTTGTTCTGAAATGATTTGAATCGCCGACGTGTTCGCCTCGGCAACCAAAGAATAGCGCTCGATTTCGTGGGCGTCGGGGTTCACAAAAACCTGCCCCGAGCTGGCGTCGAGCACCACCCGTGTTCCGTTCGCGATGCTTGTGGCGTCGTAAACCCCGGCGACCACGGGCACTCGCGCCGATTTGAGCATGATGGCGGCGTGGGAGGTTGCCCCGCCGATTGCGGTGATTACGCCGCGACAAACCGCAGGGTCGATTTTGCTGGCAATCAACGGTGACAGGTTCTCGGTGATCAAAATATACGGATGCTCTGGAAGTTGCACCGACTCAAGCACACCGCCGAGCTGGCGAATCACACGCTCGGCTAGGTCGTCGAGATCAGCAGCCCGCTCGGCAAAGTACCCGCCAAGGGCGGTGAGCTTGCGCGAAAACTGGGCAAAAGCGCCGCGAATGGCTTGTTCTGGGCGCGCGCCCTCGGCAAAAAAATCTTTCAGCACCGATGCAAGTTCTGGGTCGCACAAAATGCCGGCGAGCGCAAAAATGATTGACTGCGCGTCACCGTCGAGCTCTAGAGCTTCAGCCTCTAAATCACTGGCAACTTCGGCAATGGCTGCGCGTGCCGCCGAGAACATGATTCGACCGGGGTCTTGCATGTTGCCACCTCGCGCCAGTCGATAGGCTGCCGCGGGCAGATAAAAAGTTGTGCCGATGGCGACACCGGCACCAACACCGGCACCAACTAACACTCGCTCTGCCACGCACCAATTGTAGAGCCCGAATAAACTTGAGCCATGACCCAGAACACCATCGTCGTAAATTCGCCCCTCGGGGCCAGCCCTGCAGTTTCGATTGCCGAGCCGCTGCGGGTTGTCACACTTAATGTCAACGGTGTTCGAGCGGCTTTTCGCAAAGGCATGGCGCAATGGCTGGCTGAAGCTAAACCGCATATTTTGGCTTTGCAAGAGGTTCGTGCGGCCGATGCCGACCTTGCCGATTTGTTTGGCGAAGTGCAAGACAGCTCGCCAAGTGGCCAGTGGCATATTTTGCATGACCCAGCCAGCGCCAAGGGCCGTGCTGGGGTTGCCATCGTCAGCGCCTGGCCTGCAGTGGCTAGTCGCACTGAGCTGGGCCCTGAAGAGTTCGACTCGGCAGGGCGCTGGCTCGAGGCCGACTTTGCTTTTGCCGGCGCCAACGGCACCCAAACAATCACGGTAGTCAGCACCTATGTGCACTCTGGCGAGGTTGACACACCAAAGCAGGTCGAAAAATACAAGTTTCTAAACGCGATGCAGGCTCGCATGGCCGAACTTATCGGGTCGCAAACCGCGCAGTCGAGCGATGGTTCGCTCGCGCTCGTGCTGGGCGATCTAAATGTGGGCCACACCGAGCTCGATATAAAAAATTGGAAAGGCAATATTAAAAACGCCGGATTCCTGCCCGAAGAGCGTGCCTTCTTTGACATTTTTATGAACCAGCAGGGTTGGCGAGACTTGGGTCGCGACGCCCACCCCGGCGTGGCTGGGCCATACACCTGGTGGTCATTTCGCGGTCAAGCTTTTGACACCGATGCCGGCTGGCGCATCGACTACCAGTTAGCGACGCCTTCGCTCGCCAATAAAGCTCAGGGCTATTCGGTGCACCGAGCCGCCAGCTATGACACACGTTTTACTGACCATTCCCCTGTTCAAGTCGACTACAGACTTTAGTTTTCGGCTCACCTTTTAGAATTGACCTTATGACTTCGAATTCAAACGGCAGTGCAGCCGTTGCCGCGCCTAAAACTTCAAGCGTGAACCCAATCACGAACCCAAATGGCAAGCCAAACCTGCTAAGCGGCATGCAACCCTCGGCCGGTTCTTTGCACCTTGGCAACTACCTTGGCGCTCTAGTCAATTGGGCTGCGATGCAGGCCGATTACAACGCCTATTTCATGGTGGTTGATCTGCACGCAATCACTTTGCCGCAAGACCCTGAGGCTTTGCGTGCCAACACCCGCCTAACCGCGGCTCAGTATTTAGCTGCCGGCATTGACGTTTCAAAGTCTGCGTTGTTTGTGCAGTCTCACGTGCCGGCTCACGCGCAACTTGCTTGGGTGCTCAACTGCATCACCGGTTTTGGCGAGGCTGGTCGCATGACTCAGTTCAAAGACAAGACTCAAAAAGGTGGCACCGAGGGTGCTTCGGTTGGTCTTTTCACCTACCCGGTGTTGCAGGCTGCAGACATTCTCTTGTATCAACCCAAGGTTGTTCCGGTGGGCGAAGATCAGCGTCAGCACCTCGAACTCACTCGTGACCTTGCCATTCGTTTCAATTCGCGATTCGGTGACACTTTTGTGATTCCTGAGGCCACGATTTTGAAAGAGACTGCCAAGATTTATGACTTGCAGAACCCCGAAGCCAAAATGTCGAAATCAGCGGCTGACCCTAAGGGGCTCATTAACATCATGGATGACAGCTCGCTCGTGCTCAAGAAAATCAAGAGCGCGGTAACTGACACCGAGGGTTCGATTAGGTTCGATCGTGACCTGAAACCAGGTGTTTCTAATCTGCTGGGTATTTATTCGGCTATTACCGGTGAAAGCATTGCCAGCATCGAAGAGCGTTTGGCAGGGCAGGGCTATGGTGCGCTAAAAACTGAGGTTGCCGACGCCGTAATAGCCCAGCTTGAGCCGATTCGATTGCGCACCAGCGAGTTGCTTGCTGACCCTGCTGAGCTTGACCGCCTTTTGGCAAGCGGCGCCGAAAAAGCGAACACGCTTGCCGAGCAGACTTTGGCTTCGGTTTATGCTCGCGTTGGGTTTATTCCGGCAACCCGCCAATAGCGCCGGTCTGGCTGCGTTAGCTTTTGGTTCAGGCTCCAAAACTTTAGTTCACAAACTTCTTGCTGACAGTTCACCCAGAGCTAAAGGGAATACCTCGCGCTTGTGCGCGGTTTTCACTAGTGTAAGTACTGCAACAAAACGTTCTTCGGGGTCAGTGTAAATCTGAACCGGCGGTTAGAGTCCGCGACCCGACAAACTGCCTGCAAAGGCAACATGAATCTGGCAACAGATGATTGGGTTTGGCGGTTGATCTGGTGAAATTCCAGAACCGACGGTTAAAGTCCGGATGGTAGAAGAACGCTAGCTTTTGCTTTGCGCGACTTTGTCGTTTGCGCTGAGCCTAGGTTGGCACACCCCGTGGCGCGTTTGTCTAAACGATGAAAGCCCGAAATGCCAGCAAAAATCACCGCCTATAAAGCCCCGATGCGTCGGGCGCTTCAGCTTGCCCTGAATGGGCCAGCCTTTGGTGTGAACCCTCAAGTTGGCGCGGTGCTGATCAATGATTCTTTTGAAATTTTGGCTGAGGGCTGGCATATGGGCTCGGGCACTGACCACGCCGAAGTTGCAGCGCTAAAAGATTTGGCTCTAAAAGGCATTTCGCCGGTTGGCCTGACTGCGGTGGTGACTCTTGAGCCTTGCAATCACACCGGCCAAACCGGCCCTTGCGCCCAAGCGCTGATTCAAGCAGGGGTGGCCAAAGTTGTTTTTGCCGTAGCTGACCCTGGTGATGCCTCTTCGGGTGGCGCTGAGACTTTGCGCCATGCCGGCATTGAAGTTATTTCAAACGTAATGGCCCAAGAAGCAAGCGAGCAGGGTCGGGTTTGGCTAACCGCTAACCGTCTCGGTCGGCCATTTGTAACTCTCAAGTGGGCCGCAAGTCTTGACGGTCGCAGTGCTGCCGAAGACGGCACTAGCAAATGGATCTCGGGGCCACAATCTAGGGCCGACACTCACCTGCGTCGTTCGCAGGTTGACGCGATTTTGGTTGGCACTAACACGATTTTGGTTGATAACCCTGAGCTCACTGCCCGCAAACCTGACGGCAGCCTTTATGAACATCAGCCACTGCGAGTGATTTTGGGCGAAACCAAAATCAAACGCAAATACCGAGTGTTCAATGACGACGCCGAAACTGTGCAATACGAGACCCATTCGATTCACGGCGCGCTGGCTGAGCTTTGGCAGCGCGGGGTTCGTCACGTCTGGGTTGAGGGCGGGGCAAAAGTCGCGAGCAAGTTTGCAAAACTTGGCCTGGTTGACGAGATTTTGGTTTATCAGGCACCGATGCTGCTTGGCGGCGAGCGCACCTCAATTCGAAACCTGGGCGTTGACACTATGGCTGAAGCAATTGCCCTCGAATTCAAAGAGGTTCGTGCCCTTGGCAACGACGTTTTTATTCGCGCGGTGCCTGCGGCACCGGCAAACGAAAGATCTGCCCGAAAGAAAGGGGCAAACTGATGTTTACCGGAATCATCGAAGAACTCGGCACTGTCGTGAGTATTGAATCGCAAGCCGATGCTATTCGTTTAACCGTGCGCGGCCCGCTGGCCACCAGCGATGTCAATCGCGGCGATTCGATCTCGGTTGGGGGCACCTGCCTGACAGCGGTTGAGATCGACAAATCTGCTGGCACTTTCACCGCCGATGTCATGAACGAGACCCTTCGCCTAACCAGCCTTCAGGGCATCAAGGTGGGTGACCGAGTGAACCTTGAGCGAGCTATGACTGCCGCCACCCGTTTTGGCGGTCACGTGGTGCAAGGGCACGTCGATGGTGTCGGGCATATTCTGAGCATCGAACCGAGTGAAAACTGGAGCTGGGTTCGCATCGCGATTCCTGCCGAACTGATGAAATATGTAGTTCTCAAAGGCTCAATCACTTTAGATGGCGTCTCGTTGACCGTCAACGAGCTTAGTGAAGCCACCGGCAGTGAATCTGACAAGCAAGGCAGTGAACCTGACAAGCAAGGCAGCTATGTGGGGGTCAGTTTGATTCCCGAGACTTTGGCACTAACCACATTTGGTGTGAAACAGCCAGGCGATTTAGTGAACGTTGAGGCCGACGTAATGGCCAAACACATTGAGCGTTTGCTCGAGGCGAGAGGTATTTAAATCATGAATCTTTCAACTGTCGAACAGGCCCTGGCGGCTTTGCGCGAAGGCAAGCCGGTGTTAGTGGCTGACGCTGAAAATCGCGAGAACGAAGGCGATGTGATTATGGCCGCAGAGTTTGCCACCCCCGAGTGGCTAGCGTGGATCGTCAATCACACTTCAGGCTATATTTGCGCGCCAATGACCGAGCAACTAGCTAACAAGTTGGAGCTGCCACTGATGACTGTTGCTAACCAAGACACTTTGCGCACGCAATACACAATTTCAGTCGACGCATCAGATGGCGTAACGACGGGCATCAGCGCCAGCGACCGCTCTAAAACTTTGCGCGTTTTGGCTGACCCTGAAAGCGGCCCACGCGACTTGATTCGCCCCGGCCACGTGTTGCCGTTGCGTGCCCACAAAGATGGCGTGCTGGCTCGTGCCGGTCACACCGAGGCCGCTGTCGATTTGCTGCAGTTGGCAGGGTTGAACCCTGTAGGCGTGATTGCCGAGATGGTTGAGCTTGATGGCACCATGATGCGTCTGCCGCGTTTGCTTGAGATTGGTGAACGAGATGCCTTGCCAGTTATTACGATTGATCAGTTGATTCAGCACCGATTGGCGCTGCCAGAGACAGCTGACAACAGCATTGACGGGCGCATTCGATGCGATGCCGAAGCAACCTTGCCCACCACGCACGGCACGTTTAAAGTGCGTGGCTACTACGACCTCAAAACCACTGCCGACCACGTTGCAATCATCGCGGGCAACCCAACGGGCGAAGACGTTTTGGTTCGCATGCACAGCGAGTGCATCACTGGCGAAGCTTTTGGCTCACTTAAATGTGAGTGTGGGCCGCAACTAGATTTTGCTTTAGATGCCATCGCAAACGACCCTAAAGGTGGCGTGGTGATTTATCTTCGCGGGCAAGAAGGCCGCGGCATTGGTCTTTTGAACAAACTCAAGGCTTATGCCCTGCAAGAGCAGGGGCTTGACACTGTCGAAGCTAACTTGGCTCTTGGGTTGCCCAGCGAGAATCGTGAATATGGTGCCGCAGTTTCGATTTTGCGCGACCTTGGAGTCACCAGCGTTCGACTCATGACTAACAACCCAGCAAAGAGTGACTTTTTGACCAATGCCGGCATTGCAGTGAGCGAATATGTGCCGGTGATTGTTGGGCATTCTGCTGAAAATGCCGGCTACATGGCGACTAAAGCAGCAAAAATGGGTCACTTGATTCCGGGTGTTGAAACACTAACTGCAGGAGCAAAATAATGAGTGGCGAGGGCGCACCAAAACTAACAATTGACGCATCTGGCTTGCAGGTGGCGGTTATTGTCACAAGCTGGCACACGGTTATCACCGATGGCCTGCTAGCAGGTGCCGAACGAGCTTTGGTTGCTGCTGGCAACACCGAATATGAGATCTGGCGCGTGCCAGGCGCTTTCGAACTTGCGTTAGCAGCGCAGCGAGCAGCAGCAGCGGGTGCCGACGCAATCGTGGCTCTAGGCGTGGTGATTCAGGGTGATACCCCGCACTTTGATTACGTTTGTGCTTCGGCAACTGACGGCTTGACCCGCGTTCAGCTTGACACTGGCGTGCCGATTGGTTTTGGCTTGTTGACCGTTAACACCGAGCAGCAGGCGCTTGACCGCGCCGGGCTCGAGGGCTCACGTGAAGACAAGGGTGCCGAAGCGGTTGAGGCTGCAGTGCTGATGGCTAGACTGAAATAGGCCTTAATACCGAGGTTTCTATTTTTAGTTAGGACTCTTCATGAGCGGCATTGAACTTGCGCTTCGCATCACTTTGACTTTGCACTTTATTGGCTTGGCTTCGCTTTTGGGCGGGTTTTTGACCCAAATGAAAGCTATGAAAACTGGCGGATCCATCACTCCAGCAATCTTTCACGGCGCCTGGACGCTTTTGATCACAGGTTTTGGCTTGACCGGCCTGGTTTATGCCCAAAAAGCTGAAACTGGCGAAGCCCCTATTGGTTGGGTGCTTGGATTGAAATTCTTCATCATCGTGGCCATTTTCGTTTTGGCTTACATGTTCAACAAAAAAGACAAGCTGCCAACTTGGGTTTTGCCTTCGATTGGTCTGCTTTCGGTAGCCGCTATCGCAATCGCAACAATCAGCGGTGTGGTTGCTGCCACTAACTAACATTTCAAATAAAAAACCCGCCGCTTCGACTGATCGAGGTGGCGGGTTTTTTATGTTTTCAAGCGCTGGCTTGGCCTAGCGGGTTGTGAAACTTGTCTTGATGCTTGAGTTGCCTGAAACACCGTTGCTCGTTGCTGTGACATCAAACTGATAGGCCGTCTTGGTGGTCAAACTGCCTACCACCTGAGATGCAGTGGTGACTCCATTGAAGGTTTGAATAACGTTGCCTGCCTGATACACGCGCACGGTGTAGGTGGTCGGGCTGCTGTAGTTGGCTGCGGCAACAGCTGACCAGGTTAACGTTGCGCCGCTGGTGTTCAAACCGCTGGTTCGCAAACCTGAAGGTGCGTTTGGAATGCCGGTGCCGGTAGTAACAGTGAGCGTGTTACTCGCCGGGCTGGTGCCGGCCGCGTTGGTTGCAAACACTTGAAACTGGTTGCTGGTGCTTGCACTCAAACCAGTTGCAACGTAGGTCGTGGTGGTGCCAGAAACTGTTGCGATGGTAGTCCAGGTGCCGGCAATGTTTCGCTGAACGATATAACCGGTGAGTGTGCCGCCGCTAGTGGTCGGGGCGGTCCAGCGCAATGAAATTGCGTCTGCATAGGCGGTCACGGTCGAAAGCGTTCTTGGTGCTGTTGGCGCTACGGGAACAGCCGATGTGGTCGCGTTTAGCACGGCCGTTGGCGCCGAAGTGCCGCTAGCGTTGGTTGCCGAAACTCTGAAGTTATATGTCGATGCGGCTGTTAGACCCGAAACAACAGCGGAGTTTGTGGTGACTGTGGTGCTGGTGTAACTTGCTACGTTTGATCGCTTGTATTCAACAAGGTAACTGGTGATCGGGCTCGAACCCACGTTAGTAGGTGGCGTCCAGCTCAAAGTCACCGAGCTGGCTGTGATTGCCGAGCTAGCTAGTCGCGTTGGTGCCGCCGGAGCGCTGCCCAGCGTGGTGGCGCTAACCGTTGATGTTGCAGCGCTGGTGCCAATGCTGTTAGTTGCCGAAACCCTGAAGTCATATGAGGTGACGCCGGTCAGGCCAGTAACTGTTGCCGACGCACCACCGACTCTAAGCGACGACCAGGTTGAACTTGAGGTCGGCCTGTATTCAACAAGGTAGCTCGTGGCCGGGTTGTTGTTGTCGTTGGTTGGTGCAACCCAGCTTAAAGCAACCGAGGTTGCGGTGACTGCACCGGTAGCCAAACTTGTCGGTGTGTTAGGCGCAGCAGAAGCCGGAGTCGCCAAGTTGTTGATGAACGAAGTGTTTAAAAGGTAGTTGCCGTTTGGTGTCAATGAGTTGCCGACTATGCCGGGCACTGCGCCACCAATCAGCGCACTGGTAACCTGAGCGGTTGTCGCTGTTGGGAACAGCGAAAGGTACTCAGCAACGGCGCCGGTAACGTGAGGTGTCGCCATTGAGGTGCCACTCATAACCTGAGAACCTCCAGCGGCACTGTTGAGGTCTGAGGTGATGTTCACGCCAGGGGCAAATAGGTCAACACAGCTGCCGTAGTCTGAAAAGCTTGCTCGAGCATCGTTGGTGTCGGTAGCACCTACGGTGATTGCGGTTGGCTCGCTCGAGGGTGAATAGTTGCAGGCGTTAGCGTTGCTGTTACCCGCTGCTACCACGCTAATAATATTTTGCGACGCCAGAGTCGCAATAGTTGCGTTCAGAGTTGCATCAACGCCGCCGCCAAGGCTCATGCTGACAACAGCAGGAGTGCCCGCAGGGTTGTTGGCTGCGATCCAGTTCAAACCGGCGACAATGCCGGTGTATGAACCTGAACCGGTGCAGTCAAGAACTCGAACAGGAACAATGGTTGCAAACTTGGCAATGCCATACACGGTGCCTGCAGCCGTGCCCGCAGTGTGGGTGCCGTGACCGTTGCAGTCAACAGCGGGGTTGCCGCCGTTTGTGACCTCGTCGATGCCAGGCGCCATGCGACCCGCGAAATCAGGGTTGTTGCCCTGAACACCGGTGTCAACAATATAAATGCGCACGCCAAGCCCAGCAGTGTCTGGGTAGCTATAAGAGCTGTCAAGCGGCAAAGCAGCCTGGTCAGTTCGGTCAAGACCCCATGAAGGTGTCGGGTTTTGAGTGCCTTGAATGTGAGCAACACCATCGAGAGTTACCGCAGTAACACCGGCGGTGTTGGCTAGCGCGTTGGCTTCACTTGCTGTTAGCTTGGCGCTGTAACCGTGAATCGAGCCCCAGCGCTGCTGGGTTGTGCCGCCGAGTGCACCAATTTTGCTGTCAACCGACGCATAGGCTGAGCCTGAAGTTGTGATGATGTAGGTTTGGCGTGGCTCTGAAGCAAACGCCCCCGAAGTAGCCGAAAGCAATGCGGCAATCGCAACTAATCCGGTCAAAATTCTCTTGCGCATTTTCATCCTTGAATGTATTTCGAAAGTGCCTTTCAACTAGTTTAACTTCGAAGCTGAAGTTGCGAAAACCCTTAAGCAAAAACCTTGGGCAAACTCTCAGACAAGTCGGCTCGATATTGTCTGCTCATCGCATAAACAAAGCGGTGAGCCGGCGCGTGGTGAAGATCAAGCCGAGCACAATCATGACCACAAAATAGGCAACTTCGCCGAGCATATGCCAGTTAAAAGTGCCAAAGTTGAGGTTGCGCATCAGGTCAACGCCCTGCCACAGCGGCATTGCTTGAACGATCACCTGAAGCCACTGCGGGTAGACCGAAAGCGGATAAAACGTTCCGCTGAAAAGAAACATTGGCAACAGCACAAAGTTGATCCAGTTCATGCCGTGAAACGACTTGATAAAACTTGTGACGGCCATGCCGAAAGACGCGAAACCAAAAGCTACTAGCACCGCAGCGGCAACTGAAAGCAGACCCCAAGCCGAAGGAACTAGCCCCAACGGAATCATTACTGCCATAAAACCAATGGCATAAGCCAAGCCTCGAAGCAGTGCCCAACCGATTTCACCCAAAGCAACATCGAGGGCACCCAAAGACGTTGACATCATGCCCTCATAAAGTTTTGCAAAGTGCATTTTGAAAAACACGTTCCAGGTGCTGTCATAAATTGCGCCGTTCATGGCGCTGCTGGCGAGCAGGGCAGGAGCAATGTAGGCGCCGTAGCTAACCGGGTGACCGTTGCCATCGGTCATTCCGTGAATCAATTGCCCGACACCAAAACCAAACGCGGCAAGATAAAACACCGGTTCGACAAAACCCGAAAGCACGACCAACCATGATGATGATCGCAATGCCTTATAAGAACGTTCAATAATCATCAACTGGCGCCCCGAATAAAAACCTGCGCCTAAACGCTTCGCACGTCGTTCAGCGATCGACACTGCTGTTTCAGCAACCAAGCTCTGCAAACTCATTCGGCCAACCTCTTTTTAAATTGGCGGGCGGCAACTCTAAAGCCGATGTAATACAGTGCAGCCAAATATGCAAAGTGAACCACCATGAGCCAAGGCGCCACTTGGTGGCCATAGCTAAGGTTTCGCCCCATATTGGTCGAATGCCAAAGCGGCGAGATCCAACCGATCCACTGCAAATAAATCGGTGTTTTTTCAATCGGATAAAACGTTCCACTGAACATAAACATTGGCGCAATAATGAATCGCCCGACGATGGCAAAGAAACCGTCATCGTCGCGCACAAAAGAAGCAGCCGCCATCATTACCGCCGCAAAACCCATGCCCGCAAAAATCGAGGCGAGCATGAGCGCAGGCAGGTGCGCAATGTTGATTGCGCTGAATGCCACCAAAATGCCGCCATACATAAACGCTGTGGCAACACACCTAATGAAAGAGGCAATCATGATGCCGCCAGTAATTTGGCTGCCGGTCAGCGAAGTTGCGTTCATCGCAAAAAGAAAACGAGTCCAAGTGAAACCTTCAAGCACCGGAAAACTGGTTTCATCCATCGCCGCTTGAATGCAGGCGGTGGCTAAAAGTGCCGGCGCAAGAAATTCGAGGTAGCTAACACCCTCAATGCCATGACTGCCTGTGCTTTTAGTGACCAGCGAGCCGATTCCCAAACCAATAGAAACAAGGTACAAAACTGGGTTGCCGATTCCAAAAGCAATGATGGCGCTCCACCACTTGCTCATATTGCGAAGGCGATATTCAGCGACATACCAGGCACCCCAGCGCCTCGCCTTGCCAAGGTCAACGAGTTTTGTAGCGCCGATCCAGGTTGACACTAGTCGACCAAAGTTCTGCCGGTGAGGCGCAAAAATACGTCTTCGAGTGAGCTTCGACGCACCAGCGAAGTGAGCGGTTCGAAACCTTTGGTGGTGATCTGGTGAAGAACCTGTTCACCGTTTTCGGCATAAATCAGAATGCGGTCGGGCAAAACCTCAATGCGCTCACCAAGACCTTCTAGGTGCGGGGCAACTTCGGCATTCTTTGCCGAACCAAAACGCACCTCAACGACTTCGCGGCTTGAATAGTCACGAATCAATTCGGCCGGGCTGCCCTCGGCCATAATTTTGCCTTTGTCCATAACAATCAAGCGATCACAAAGCTGCTCGGCTTCGTCCATGTAGTGCGTGGTAATAACCAGAGTGACGCCCTGCTCTTTCAGGCGAAAGAGACGATCCCAAAGCACGTGACGAGCCTGCGGATCAAGGCCTGTGGTTGGCTCATCGAGCATCAAAATCTCAGGCTCATTCACCAAACCGCGGGCGATGGTGAGCCGGCGCTTCATGCCACCACTGAGCGCATCTACTTTCACGTCACGCTTATCTTCAAGCTTCACAAAGCCAATCAGTTCTTCAACTTTGGCTTTCAAAAACTTGCGACTCAGGCCAAAATATCGGCCATAAATAAAGAGGTTCTCCCACACCTTGAGCTCACGATCAAGGTTGTCTTGCTGGGGCACAACACCTAGGTGTGCTCGAATCTCGGGGCCATGAGTGTTTGGGTCTTTGCCCAAAATCTGCAGATCGCCGCCGCTGCGCTGCAGGGTCGCGCCAATCATGCGCATCGTGGTTGATTTGCCCGCGCCGTTAGGGCCTAAAAGACCAAAAGCCTCGCCACGTTTGACCTTAAAGTCGATTGCATCAACGGCTTTGAAATCACCATATGTTTTTGTGAGCGCCTTTGCCACAATCATGTTCTCGGTCATCCTGATATTCTAAAACTATGCCCAAACAACTCGCGCCCAAATTGGGCAATCGCCGTGTAACGGGTAAGGAGCAGTTTTATACCCCCAGCGATTTGGCAACGAACCTGGCAAACAGCCTGCTCGAGTTTGTGCCCGACCTTGCCTCACGTTTGGTGATAGAGCCAGCCGGTGGCACCGGGGCATTCGTTCGTGCCGTTCAAGCGCTGGGCGTTAGCGACGTGCTCAGTTTTGACATCGAACCAAAGTTTGCTGGCGTGACAGACGCTGATTTCTTGGGTGTCGACCTGAACCACATCGAACCGCATTCAGCAGTTGCGATTTCAAACCCTCCTTTTGGTCGCAATAACTCTCTCAGCATTCCTTTTTTTAATCATGCGGCGAGCGCTTGCCACACAATTGCGTTCATCGTGCCGCGCAGCTGGCGCAAATGGTCGGTTATTAATCGACTTGATGAGAATTTTCATCTGGTCAGCGATATAGATGTGAAGGTCGACTATGTTGGCGCTGACGGCGCACCGCTTGCCAACAAGCTGCGCCTGAACACCTGCTTTCAAGTTTGGCGCTACAGCAACGGCCCTGCCCGAGCGAAAATTTCTGTTGAAGACCTCGGCGTGGTTCAAAAAGTTTCTGCAGCCGAAGCTGATGTGGCGCTAACGATTTTTGGGTTCGCCTGCGGCCGAGTGCTAACCGAGTTTGAGCGCCAACCAAACACAACCCGCATGTTTCTCAAGCTCGGCCATGAGCGAGCTTTAGAGGCCTTGCAGGCCGTTGACTTTAGCCGGTTCTATAAAAACACGGCATACACCGAAGCCCTGGCGCTGCCCGAAATTAATTTTTTGCTTAACGAATACATTTTCGGGAAGCCCCACCTAGTCGAAGGCAGTTGAGTTAAGACATGAGCATGTTTGGTGCAGGTCGCAGTCGCGGTGGTTCGAACCCCAGAACACGCAGGGCAACCGAAGAAAACCGCGCCAAGTTTGGCCAGCTTTGGCCCTATATGGCGCCCTTCAAGCGTTCGCTATGGTTGGCAGCCGCGCTGTCGGTGGTTAGCGCCGCCTTTAGTTTGGGTCAGCCGCTGCTGGTTGGCCAGGTAATCACCGCTGTTCAAAAGCAGCAAGACATGCTCGGTTTAATTCTGCTTCTGGTTCTCTTCATTGCGCTGTCGGCAGTGGTAGGTGGTTTTCAATACTACATATTGACCCGCACTGGCGAGGGTGTGGTTTTGACTGCTCGCAAACGTTTGGCCTCACGCCTGCTGCGTCTGCCGATTCACGAATATGACCAACGCCGCACCGGTGACCTGGTTTCGCGAGTCAGCTCAGACACGACGTTGCTCAGGGCGGTGCTAACCCAAGGTTTGGTTGACGCCATCGGTGGCGTGCTGATGTTCGTCGGCGCAATCATTGCCATGGCTTTCATCGACCCGGTGTTGCTGGCAGCAACTTTGGCCGTGATTGTGGTTGCCATCGCGGCAATAGTTGTTGTGGCCAGCCGCATTCGCGCGGCAACCACCGCAGCGCAAGCCCGCGTTGGCGCTATGGCCGCAGCGGTTGAGCGTGCACTCGGCGCCATTCGCACGATTCGCGCATCTCGGGCCGAAGCTCGCGAAACCGCCGAAATCGACGCCAATGCCCAAAGCGCATATCTGCAGGGCGTTAAAATCGCTCGCATCTCTTCGGCTATTTCACCGATAGCTGGCATTGCAATGAACGGATCATTCATTGTGGTGCTCGGCCTCGGTGGTTGGCGGGTGGCGTCGGGCGCAACCAGCATTTCAAACCTGGTTTCGTTCATCTTGTTGCTCTTTCTGCTAATTCGCCCGCTCGGCTCAGCTTTTGGCGCCTACTCTTCGGTGCAGACCGCTTTGGGCGCACTTGCCCGCATTCAAGAGGTGCTCGACATAACCACCGAAGACGAGTTGCCTCAAGTTGGCGCCCTCAGCGCTCGCACTGCCATCAACGACATTGCGCTCGAGTTTGTTGGCGTCGACTTTGAATACGCTGCGCCCGCCGAAAGCCCACAAGTTGAGGGCTCCGCAGATGAAGCGGTGCATGTGCCCGTGGCGGCATCCGTACTAAAAAATGTCAACTTCAAAATCGCTCGCGGCTCACGAGTGGCAATCGTTGGCCCATCGGGTGCCGGCAAATCAACCATCTTGTCGCTGATAGAGCGTTTTTATGAGCCCACAGCCGGCGAGATTCGCCTCGATGGCCAACCAATCACCAGCATCACTCGCGAAGACTTGCGTGCCCAACTTGGCTATGTTGAGCAAGATGCGCCAGTGCTGGCAGGCACGATTCGCGCCAACCTTTTGCTAGGCACCCCGGGGGCAACCGACTCGCAGCTGGTCGACGTTCTTGAGGCCGTAAACCTCACCGAAGTGCTCGAGCGCGACCCGCGCGGGCTCGACGCCGAAGTTGGCGAAAACGGCGTGATGCTCTCAGGCGGCGAACGTCAGCGCATGGCAATCGCACGCACTCTGCTAACGGCAAACCCGATCTTGCTGCTCGACGAATCGACCGCCGCGCTCGACGGGTTGAACGAGCAGCGAATGCGTGAAGCGATCGATGCCGTGGCCAAGCAACGCACACTGATTGTCATCGCACACCGCCTCTCGACAGTGGTCGACAGCGATCAAATCATTGTGCTCGAGTCAGGGTCAATAGTGGGGGTTGGCACTCACAGCGAGCTGGTTAAATCAACGCCGCTTTATCGCGACCTGGCAAAGCACCAGCTGCTTGTCTAAAGCCCAACGATTTTGCAAGGCACTTCGATGTTTTCATCGAGGTGCAGCACGGCGCAGGCGCGGTGGTAACCATCAGCAATAAGCATTTCTTGACTGCGAGTTGCATCACCGCGAATCAGCAAAATCGGCGAGAGTTCGACCTTGTTTTCAACTTTTTTGATGTCGTGCGAAACGTGCACGTTGTCAGCTGGCAGGTGTGGCAGGCGGCTGGCGCGCAGAATATCTTTTGCCTTGTAATGCAGAACCGGCGCGCTTCGCAGGTCACCCGCTAACTTTACGGCGTGACTGGCAACTAACACCAACTGCAAAAATTCGCGGGCCGCGTCATAGTCATGATCTTCGGGCAGGGGCAGCCATATTGGCATGTGGGTCACTAGGCTGCCCCAGTTTCTGCCCCAGTTTCAGTGGCTTCGAACTGTGAACGGTAAAGCTTGGCATAAGCACCGTCGGCTGCAATAAGTTCTTCGTGCTTGCCCTGTTCAACGATGTCGCCGTGTTCCATAACCAAAATCAGGTCTGCGTCGCGAATGGTCGAAAGTCGGTGCGCGATCACAAAGCTGGTGCGGTCTTTTCGCAGTGCAGCCATTGCGCGCTGCACCAAAACCTCGGTTCGAGTGTCAACCGATGAGGTTGCTTCGTCAAGAATCAGCACTGTCGGTTGCGAAAGAAAAGCTCGCGCAATGGTGATGAGCTGTTTCTCGCCCGCGCTAACGTTCGATGCTTCGTCGTCAAGAACGGTCTCGTAACCAAGAGGCAAGGTGCGCACGAAACGGTCGACATATGTCGCTTTGGCGGCCTCAACCACTTGCTCGTCGCTCGCGGTTGGTCTGCCATAGGCAATGTTGTCGTGAATAGTGCCTTTGAACAGCCAAGTGTCTTGCAACACCATTCCGATTCGCGATCGCAGATCTTTGCGCGTCATCTTGGCAATATCAACACCGTCAAGTGTGATGCGGCCCGAGTTCAGCTCATAGAATCTCAAAATCAGGTTCACTAAAGTGGTTTTGCCGGCACCGGTGGGGCCAACAATTGCTACGGTTTGCCCAGGCTTCACTGAAAGGTTGAGGTTCGAAATCAACTTGACCTCAGGGGTGTATCCGAATTCAACGTTTTCAAACGTAAGTTCGCCGGTGACGCTGGCTGGGCTCTCAGGCGAGAGCGAATCTGGTGATTGTTCTTCGGCGTCGAGCAGCTCAAACACGCGCTCGGCCGAAGCTACGCCCGACTGCATCAGGTTGGCCATTGAACCAAGCTGAGCGAGCGGCTGGTTGAACTGCCGTGAGTATTGAATGAAAGACTGAATCGCGCCCAAACTGAGCGAGCCACCGGCAACCAACAATCCACCAACCACGGCGATGCCCACATAAACGAGGTTTCCGATGAACATCATGCTCGGCATGATGATGCCTGACACAAACTGAGCGCCAAAACTCGATTTATAAAGCTGCTGATTGAGAACCCCGAAGCGTGCCTCTGAAGCTTTTGAGCGACCAAAAACTTTGACCAGAGCGTGCCCGGTGAAGCTTTCTTCGATGTGGGCGTTGAGTTCGCCAGTTTTAGCCCACTGATCAACAAAGAGCTTTTGACTGCGCTTGGCAATCGCCATGGTCAAGAACAAGCTGGCGGGAATGCTCACCAAAGCAATCACAGCTAGCAGCGGCGAAATTGTGAACATCATGATCAAGACGCCAACGACGGTTAGCAAACTCACCAGCACCTGGCTCAGGGTTTGCTGCAGCGATTGCGAAATGTTGTCGATGTCGTTGGTCACGCGGCTGAGCAGCTCGCCACGTTGAATAGTGTCGAAATATGAAAGTGGCAAGCGGTGCAGTTTTGCTTCGGTCTCACGGCGTAGCGCAAAGATGGTGTTTTGCACGCTCACATTCAAAATGCGGGCTTGGATAATTCCAAAGACGAAAGCACCCAAATAGATGCCAATCACCAAAAGCAAAATTTGTTGCAACGCGCTGAAGTCGATGCCGTGACCTGGGTTTAGGTTCATTCCTTGAATCATGTCGGCGATCTGAGATTGACCTTTGGCTCGCATGCTTGCGATTACCTGCGCTTTGGTGACTCCGAGCGGCAGTTGTTTAGAAACTGCTCCGTCGAAGATTACGTTGGTGGCTCGGCCAAGCATCCACGGCCCTAAAACGCTCAAGGTGACTGACGCCACCGCAAGAATGAAGACCACCACGATGCGGGCGCGCTCAGGCGCTAGGCGGCGAATCAGGCGCATGGCGTTTGGCTTAAAGTTGAGCGACTTTTCGGCCGGCATGCCCATGCCCATTCCCGGGCGACCCATGCCAGGGCCGGGGCGTTGACCCATGGCGCCTGCCGGGGCGTTCATTCGCGCGCCTGACTTTGGCGTTTTTGCAGGTGACTCAGATTTTGACATTATGCGGCCTCTTCTGCGGTCATCTGTGAAGCGACGATTTCTTGATAAATCTCGTTGCTTGCCAACAACTGAGCGTGGGTGCCGAGGCCGGCAACTTTGCCGTCTTGGCAAACGATTATCTGGTCGGCGTGCTTGATGCTGGCCACCCGCTGACCCACGATCACCTTGGTGATGTTAGGCAATTCACGAGCTAGCGCCTGCCTTAGCTTGGCATCGGTGGTGAGGTCGAGCGCCGAGAACGAGTCATCAAAAATCAAGACCTCTGGTTGCTTCACCAGTGCACGAGCTATTGCCAAACGCTGGCGCTGGCCGCCTGAAAAGTTTGTGCCGCCCTGAACCACTGGCGCGTTCAACCCTTCGGGCAAGGCTTCGATAAAGTCTTTAGCCTGAGCTATTTCTAGCGCCTGCCACAGTTCGGCATCGCTAGCTTGCTCGCGGCCATATCTAAGGGTGTCAGCCACCGTGCCGCTGAAGAGAAAAGCCTTTTGCGGCACAAGCCCGATTTTGCTCCACAGGTCTTCAGGGTCAAATGCCTTTAGAGGAACATCGTCAACGCTAATGCTGCCCTCAGTGGGGTCGACCAAACGAGCAATCAAATTCACCAGAGTGGTTTTGCCTGAACCTGTCGAACCAATGATCGCGGTAGTAGTGCCCGCTTGAATATCAAAAGTCATGCCCGACAAAACGGCTTTCTCGGCGCCCGGGTAGGCGAAGGTGACTTCGTCGAAGGCAATCATGCCGGTGGTTTTCTCGCTCTTAATGGGTGTCAAAGTCGAGACCACACTTGGTTCGGTCTTCATGACTTCAGCAACGCGGTCTGCACAAACTGCGGCGCGGGGAATCATCATGGCCATGAACATGCTCATCATGACAGCCATCAAAATCTGCATTAGGTATTGCAAAAACGCCATGACTGTTCCGATTTGCATCTGACCAGAGTCAACGCGATAAGCGCCAAGCCACAGCACGGCAATGCTCGACATGTTGAGCACGATCATTACGGTGGGAAACATGAAAGCCATTAAACGACCCGACCTCAGAGCTGTGTCGGTGACATTCACGTTGGCTTCATCAAAGCGATCAGTCTCAGTTGACTCACGAACAAAGGCACGAACCACGCGCACGCCGGTAAGTTGCTCGCGAAGCACGCGGTTGATTGAGTCGATGCGATCTTGCATCAACCTGAAAAGCGGAATCATGCGCGACAGCAAAAAGCCAATCACAACTAACAAAACCGGCACGCTAACAGCCATAATCACCGACATGCTCATGTCAAGCCCTAGCGCAGCGACGACTCCGCCAACGGCCAAAATTGGTGCCGACAGCAACATCGTGCTGCCCATCAAAACGAGCATCTGAATCTGAAGCACGTCGTTTGTTGAACGAGTAATCAGTGAAGGCGCGCCAAAAGTGGCAACATCTCGTTCAGAGAATCGCCCGACCTGAGCAAAAACCTCACCGCGAATCTCGCGCCCAACCTGCATCGCAAGCTTTGAGCCAAAATATGTGGCAAGAATGCTGCCCGCAACCTGACCTAGCGAAATCAGCAACATCAGCGCGCCGGTGCTCAGAATATAGCCCGTGTCGCCTTTGGCAACACCGTTGTTGATGATGTCTGCGTTGAGCGTTGGCAGCGAGAGCGATGCCATCGACTGGGCAACCTGAAAAACCATCACGGCTAACAACAACGCCCAGTGAGGCTTGAGATATTGAATCAGAATTCGCCAAAGGTTCATTGCTCTAGTCTCTCACTCAACTAGAAAGGTTGCCGACTGTCAGGCGCGGCACTTTTTTGAGCAATATTTAACATTCGCCCAATCTTTAGCCCACTTTTTGCGCCATTCAAATGGCAGGCCGCAACGCTCGCAAATGCGTGGTTCGAAACCATTCTTAGCTTTGGCGATTGGGGGCATGGTTCAAAAATACACACCTAAATCGCTTCGACAAGGGCTAGCATTCCAATATGAACTATTTTGACGAAGCAAAATTTCAGAAAAAACTTAAGAAAAAGGTCAACAAGTTGAGCAAAAAAATGGCAAAGAAAAACTTTCAAGTCAACATTTCTAAAGGCTCGAAAGGCTCGAACGGCTTCTATTTTCTAGGCTTCTTGGGCTCTGCAATCTATTTCATTAGCCGATCAACCGACTTTTGGGGTGGTGTGCTCGGCTTTTTGAAGGCAATCATTTGGCCACTGTTCTTGGTCTATGAGGCATTCGTAAAACTGCTTGGCTAGGTCGTCGACGCAGGCGGCGACTCAGGCTGCAGACATGTAGCAATTCTATG
>CAISOV010000087.1 GCA_903887175.1 uncultured Micrococcales bacterium | reverse complement strand
GATACCGGTCAGATTGAACCCGGTCACGGGCTCAAGGTTGGCTATTTTGCGCAAGAGCACGAGACGCTCGATGTGAGCAAGAGTGTTCTTGAAAACATGCAACGCGCCGCCCCGCAACTTGGCGACACCGACGCTCGCAAGGTTCTCGGCTCGTTCTTGTTCACCGGCGATGATGTGAACAAACCCGCGGGTGTTCTCTCTGGAGGCGAAAAGACTCGTTTGGCACTCGCCTCGCTGGTGGTTTCTTCGGCCAATGTTTTGCTGCTCGACGAACCTACCAACAACCTTGACCCAGCCAGCCGTGAAGAAATTTTGCGAGCTTTGGCGACCTTCACGGGGGCCGTGGTCTTGGTTTCGCACGACGTGGGTGCGGTTCGCGCACTCAACCCTGAACGCGTGCTAATCATGCCTGACGGCGCCGAAGACCACTGGAACGAAGGCTATGCCGAGCTAATCTCGCTCAGCTAACTAAAGTTGACGGTTAACTAGCCGAGCAACTCATCTTCAGTATCGGCGTCTTTATCAACTGCCGACTTTTTTCGTGACTTGACCACAAAAGTCGGGTCATGGGCTGCGCGATAAAACTGCATCTCTTTGCGAATTGCCCAGAACAGCGTCGCGAAAGCTAATACGCCAAAGATGATCCATTGAATGGCATAGCTGAGGTGATTGCCTTCACCATAAGAAGGCTTAGGCAACACCTGAGCACTTGGTTGCTTCAAAGACTCATGGTCAAGCAGCAAATAAGCGTTGATGTAGGTTTGAGCCGAGTTCATTGTTGCAAGTTGCGGCAGATAAATAGACGGAATCTGCCCCGCTGGAGCCGTGCGATTCAGCGCTGCTTCACCCGGCATCAGCCGGCCAACCAAACTTTGCTGGGCAGCCGAAGGCAAGGGAACGTAGTCGGGGGAGTCATGCGAGTTTCCGGTTGCGATCCATCCGCGGTCAATGATAATCACAGTGTTTTGGTCGGTAACAAATGGAACCAACTCTTCAAACCCGGGGTAACCACCAAATGAGCGATTGCGAACCAAAGTCGCGCCCGAAGGCAAATAGTGACCCGAAACCGCAACCGGCAACCACTGCTTTTCGGCGGGCAGCGGGTCAAAAAGCGAAGGTAGTGCGGCGTTTAGCGAGTTTGGCTTTTGGTCGTAATTGCCGTCGATTGTGTTTATGACTGAAACCACCTGAGCTCGGCGATCGAACTGCCAGCGCGATAAAAAAATGCAGGCGATTGAAAACAAAACCACCAAAAGAAGCCACGCTAAATAGCGCCGCCAGGAGGTTTTCAAAAAAGACATTTTGGGCTAACTGAGAGAAAGTGTTTCGATGAAAAAACTTCTCACCGATAAATATTCAACCAAATAATCTTGATGCTCGTTACAGGCAAGCCAAACTTTGCGTCGATCTGGGGAGTGGATTTTTGGATTACGCCACACCACCTGCCACTTTGCCAGCGAATCACAGCCGGCTCGAGAACATTTGACGTCATCGGCTTCGGCATCGCCGTTGCTATGGTTTAGGGTCAGCATTCTTGAAGTCATCTGCGGTAATGAGCAACGTTGGGGCTTGAGCTTTGGTCAAAGTTGCCTGAGGCCTACCACCAGATTTTTCATTTGCAATGATCACAGCAAAATATGGCAAAAAGATGGCCCCTGCAAAGAATATCCACATAAACCAGCCTTGAAAAGAAACACCCATGATTATGCAGATTGTTCGAATTACCATCGCAACGGTGTATTTGATCATGCGGTTGCGACGCTCAGCATCAGGTGACTCGCCAAGACTGGTGACGCTCTGCGCAACTTTTGCCAAAACTACTCGATTCTTGAAGCTTGCTGTGGGGCTAATACTAGACTTCAATCTGTTCACCTCGAGTTCTATTCCGAACTTTTAGCT
>CAISOV010000086.1 GCA_903887175.1 uncultured Micrococcales bacterium | reverse complement strand
GGCGTGGCAGTCAAACTATTATTGCCCACGCTCTTAATGTTATTGAGTGATCGAATTTGAAATTGACTCCGCTAGCTCAGCGGAGTTCAAAGCAGCTGCTGGCACATTGCGAACTGCGGTGATCCGCTCTGAATTGGCTCTTGTTCAGATTGACGCTCCGAAGAATCTTGCGACAGACGCGGTTGCATTCGCAGCGAATATTGAGACTGCTGCAACCGGCTCACACGGAGACCTTGGCACCGGGCGGTTCATTTTGCTTCATGAGCCGACTGAGCAAGAGCAATGGGGCGGTCGTTTTCGCATCGTATGCTTCGCAAAATCGCCTCTCGAGACTGATTTGGGCGCCGACGACCAAATGTCTGATGTCAGCTGGGATTGGCTCACCGAAGCGTTGGCTCGCCATGATGCGAGCTTCTCGCACGAGGCAGGCACGGCCACTCGCATTATTTCTAGCGGATTCGGCACATTGGCAGGGCAAAGCGACCATGCCGAATTAGAAATGCGGGCATCATGGAGCCCGACCTCTCTTGAGATGTCAGCTCACCTTGAGGCTTGGCAAGATTTGGTCTGCATCATGAGCGGTTTCACACCCACCATAGACGGTGTAACCGCTCTAAATTTCAGCCGATAGACGCTCGATAATGACCGAAACTGCACAAACCGCTGAGAATACAGACGAAGTTCTTTTAGAGCTGCTAAAAGAACCGCGCGAAACGCAGGTCATCTTTGTTGATACGCTGCAGGCACTCGCAGATGCGACGAAGACATTGGCCGAGGCAAAGGGTTTGTTTGCAATTGATGCTGAGCGTGCATCAGGTTTCAAGTATTCGCAGCGAGCGTATCTTGTGCAGGTCTATCGTCGTGGAACACCAATTTTCTTGATTGATCCAGCGGCCTTGGCTCCAGATGTGTCTGATGCTCCGAAAGTTTTTTCAGCCCTTGCAGAAGTGATGCAGCAAGCCCCGTGGATATTGCATTCCGCAAGTCAAGACCTGCCCTGCTTGCGAGAAATGGGAATCGAATGCCCCGAACTAATTGACACTGAGTTAGGGTCGCGAATTGCTGGATTCGAACGCGTCGGCCTAGGCGCTGTTTGTGAACGCCTATTGGGTGTGCGGTTAGCCAAAGAGCATTCTGCGGTTGATTGGAGCATTAGGCCGCTGCACTCCGATTGGCTGACCTATGCCGCCCTCGATGTTGATGTGTTGCCTGATTTGCACGACGCGTTAATCAAAGAGTTGAAGCAGCAAAAGAAAATTGAATGGGCTCGCCAAGAATTCGCTCACACTTTAGAAATGAAGCGTCGTGACCCCAAGGTTGATCGATGGCGAGGCATGAACGGCATGCAACACCTGCGTGATCAGCGATCGTTAGCGATTGCTCGCGAACTATGGTTAACGCGCGAGGCCCTGGCCGCAAAAGTTGACGTCTCACCCGGCCGATTGATTCCAGACGCTTCGATTGTTGCGGTTGTGCAGAATCCGCCTAAAACGCGCCCCGAGCTTGCCGGTTTTAAGGCTTTCACCGGCAGAGCCAGAGGCACCTATTTGGATTCATGGTGGGATGCGCTTGAAAAAGGGCTGACCACGCGAGATCTGCCACCCGTGAAGTTGCCCGCTATTGGAATTCCGAACCATCGCAACTGGCCACAGCGGTTTCCGGAGGCAGATGCCAGGCTTCAGACCGCAAAAGCGGTTATTGCCGAACTTAGCAAGTTGCACAATGTGCCGGCAGAAAACATCTTGAAACCAGACACGATGCGTGAACTCTGCTTTGCTCCACCTAAAGATGCAAGCCTTCAGTCGCTCGTGGGCGCACTGCTCAACCTAGGTGCAAGACATTGGCAGATAGAGCTAGTGGCTGCGGGGTTTATCGAGGCAATGCAAGCGCAGCCAGTTGCCTCACAAGAAGCCGGTGAAGTGTTGGCGCCTGATGCTACTGCTGTTGATTCTGTGCAGCAGCAGTAGTCTCTTCTGGCAACGGCCGAGCGTGAGGCACTCGCGCACCCAGCACTTGGGCAACAATGTCATGTGCAATCTGCTGAGCTGTTAGCCCAACACGCTCCATTATTTCTGCGCGAGTTGCGTGTTCTAAGAACTCGTCTGGCAACCCCACTTCGTTCAAAGCGGTGTCGACCTGAGCCGCACGCATTTCTTGACGCACTCTGGTTCCGATGCCACCAACTCGAATGCCGTCTTCAATGGTGACGACGAGGCGGTGCTTGGCAGCCAAGTCAACGACTGACTCTGCCACCGGAATGACCCATCGGGGGTCGATGACGGTTGTGCCGATGCCTTGAGCTTTTAGTAGCTCGGCTACCTGAAGAGCAACTGACGCCATTGGCCCAACGGCAACCAAAAGCACGTCTTTAGCTGGTGATTCGAGAAGAACGTCTACCCCATCAGCCAAACGTTTCAATGCGACAATTTCGTTACCGGCCGTACCCTTTGAAAAACGCAAGACTGTTGGTGCATCTTCGACTGATATCGCTTCATTCAGCTCTTCTCGCAGGCGTACGGCATCTCGAGGGGCAGCTATGCGAATTCCTGGAACAATCTGCAACAAAGCTAAGTCCCACATTCCATGGTGGCTGGCGCCATCGGGCCCAGTAACACCAGCGCGATCTAGTACTAATGTCACACCCGCCTTGTGCAAGGCGACATCCATTAGAACCTGGTCAAATGCTCGGTTCACAAAGGTTGCATAAACCGCTACAACTGGGTGAAGGCCACCAAAGGCCATTCCTGCCGCCGAAGCGACTGCATGCTGTTCCGCAATGCCCACATCGAACACGCGCTCCGGAAAACGCTCAGCGAAACGGTGCAGACCAACCGGAATCAGCATGGCTCCGGTGATTCCTACCAAGTTCGCCTTATGCTCGGCAATTTTGACGATTTCTTTGCTGAAAACCGAGGTCCAAGACTCACCTGAGCTGGCTTCAACGCTTTTGCCGGTTTCTGGATCAATCTGCCCAACCGCATGCATTTGATCTTCATCGTTTAGTTGCGCGGGGTCGTAGCCTTTGCCCTTTTCGGTGATGGTGTGAACGATCACCGGGTGCTCATATTTTCTAGCTTGGGTAAGCGCCTGTTCCAACGCACCTAAATCGTGCCCATCAATTGGACCGATGTATTTAATGTCTAAGTTAGGGAACATGCCCTTAGGTGCGAAGGTGCCCAAAAGGCCCTTGCCTGCGCCACGAGCCATTGAATAGGCAAGTCGACCAAACAGACCGAAACGCTCTGAAAAGCCTTTGCTGGCGCGAAATGCCTTCGAATAGAGCCGTTCGGTACGGATTCCGTTCAAATAGCGAGCGAGACCGCCGATAGTTGGGGCATATGAGCGCCCATTATCGTTCACTACGATGACCAGCCGACGATCATTGTCGTCGGTAATGTTGTTCAGGGCCTCCCAGGTCATGCCGCCGGTGAGAGCACCGTCTCCGACAACAGCGACAACCCAACGGTCATTTTGATTGGTTAGTTTATAAGCCTTAGCGATTCCGTCAGCCCACGAAAGTGATGACGAGGCGTGCGAACTTTCTACAATGTCATGATCTGACTCACTGCGTTGCGGGTAACCCGCTAGTCCGTTTTTTTGTCTCAGAGAACTTAGGTCTGAACGGCCCGTTAGCATTTTGTGAACATATGACTGGTGGCCAGTGTCAAAAATAATCGAGTCTTTAGGCGAGTGAAACACTCTGTGAATCGCAACGGTGGTTTCTACAACGCCTAGATTTGGTCCGAGATGCCCACCGGTTTTAGAGACATCAATGATTAGCTGTGTGCGAATCTCAGCGCAAAGGTCTTTGAGCTGGTCAGCAGTTAGACCATCGAGGTCACGTGGGTTCGAGATGTTGCTGAGCAGACTCATAATGATTAGAACTATATCGCTAAGACGGTTATTCCGAAAGCTCGCCGACGCGAGTCTGGTCGCTAAGCGACCAGACTGCGAAGAACGTACTGCAAGATTCCGCCGTTGCGGTAATAATCTGCTTCACCAGGCGTATCAATGCGAACTACCGCGTCGAATTCAACAGTCGGTTTGCCGGCCGCTGAGTTAGTCGAAGGGCTAGCAACCACACGAACTGTGCTCGGAGTTACGCCATCGTTCAAGGCTTCAACGCCGGTAATCTCAAAGATTTCAGTGCCGTCTAAGCCAAGTGAATCAGCGCTGTGACCGGCCGGAAACTGCAAAGGCAGCACACCCATTCCGATGAGGTTACTGCGGTGGATTCGCTCGAAACTCTCGGTGATTACTGCCCGTACACCTAGCAGACTGGTGCCCTTAGCTGCCCAGTCGCGCGATGAGCCAGAGCCGTATTCTTTGCCACCAAGAATGACTAGCGGGGTTCCCTTAGCTTGGTAGTTCTGCGATGCGTCATAAATGAACGCCTGAGGTGCGCCATCTTTAGTGAAGTCTCGAGTGTAACCACCCTCAACGTTGTCTAACAGCTGGTTGCGAAGGCGAATGTTTGCGAATGTTCCGCGAATCATTACTTCGTGGTTGCCTCGACGCGAGCCGTAGCTGTTGAAGTCAACGCGAGAAACCCCGTTTGCCGTTAGATATTGACCAGCCGGTGAGTCTGCCTTGATAGAACCAGCAGGACTGATGTGGTCAGTAGTGACTGAGTCCCCCAGCTTGGCAAGCACACGAGCTGCGTGAATGTCGGTTACCGCTGATGGTTCGCGTTTCATGCCGTCGAAATAGGGTGGTTTTCGCACGTAGGTAGACTTTGGATCCCATTCAAAGGTTGCACCAACGGGTGTCGGCAAAGATTTCCAGCGGGAATCCCCCTCAAACACGCCTGCATACTGCGACTTGAACATCTCTGAGTTGATCGAACTGTCGATGGTGTTTTGCACTTCAACCGGTGTTGGCCAGATATCTGCCAAGAAAACGTCGTTGCCTTGCTGGTCTTGACCCAAAGCCTCGTTTTCGAAGTCAAAATCCATGGTGCCCGCGAGCGAATAAGCAATAACCAAAGGCGGTGATGCCAAATAGTTCATTTTCACATCTGGGTTGATGCGGCCCTCGAAGTTGCGGTTTCCAGAAAGAACAGCTGTCACGGCTAAATCATTGGCATTGATTGCGGCCGAAATGTTTTCGTCTAGCGGCCCTGAGTTGCCGATACAGGTTGCACAACCGTAACCCACTAGGTTGAAGCCCAGCGCATCTAGTGATTCGGTTAGCCCTGCCTTTTCGTAGTACTCGGTGACTACTTTCGAACCAGGCGCCAAAGAGGTCTTAACCCAAGGCTTAGCCTTGAGGCCCTTAGCTACGGCCTTTTGAGCCAAAAGGCCCGCAGCCAGCATCACTGAAGGGTTAGAGGTGTTCGTGCACGATGTGATTGAGGCGATTGTCACGTATCCGTGGTCAATGCTGTAGTCGTGGCCGGCAACGGCTGCTGGGTTGCTGGCAGCTGGAGCGTAGTTAGGCAGAACTTGTTCGAATTTTTGCTTGGCGTCAGCTAGCACGATACGATCTTGAGGGCGTTTTGGGCCAGCAATCGACGGCACAACTGTGCTCAGGTCAAGCTCTAGGTATTCGCTGAATCGTGGTTCAATGCTTGGGTCGTGCCACAAGCCTTGCGTTTTGGTGTAAGCCTCAATTAGTGCTAGTTGCTCTTCGCTGCGACCTGTGGTGCGCAAGTAGTCGATAGTGACCGAGTCGATTGGGAACATGGCTGCGGTTGAACCGAACTCGGGACTCATGTTGCCGATAGTCGCACGGTTTGCAAGCGGAACCGAAGTGACTCCAGCGCCATAGAACTCGACGAACTTGCCAACAACGCCGTGTTTGCGCAGCATCTCGGTGATAGTGAGCACAACGTCGGTGGCTGTGGCTCCGGTGGGAATCGAGCCGGTGAGCTTGAAACCAACGACTTTTGGAATCAGCATTGATACCGGCTGACCTAGCATTGCGGCCTCGGCTTCGATGCCACCAACACCCCAACCGAGAACACCCAAACCGTTGACCATCGTGGTGTGCGAGTCGGTGCCAACGCAGCTGTCAGGGTAAGCCTGTAGCTCACCGTTGACTTCGCGGGTCATGATAGTGCGCGCCAAATATTCGATGTTCACTTGGTGCACAATGCCTGTGCCCGGTGGAACCACTTTGAAGTCATCGAAAGCGGTTTGACCCCAGCGCAAGAATTGGTAGCGCTCGCCGTTGCGAGCATATTCGAACTCTACGTTTCGTTCGAAGGCGTCAGGCGAACCAGCGACATCGATCACAACTGAGTGGTCAATGACCATTTCGGCAGGTGCAAGCGGGTTGATTCGCTTCGGGTCGCCACCAAGTTCGGCCACTGCTTCGCGCATTGTCGCAAGGTCTACGATGCAAGGCACACCAGTGAAATCTTGCATGATCACGCGTGCGGGGGTGAACTGAATCTCGGTGTCTGGTTCAACAGAAGGCACCCACTCGGCAATTGCGCGAATGTGCGCAGCAGTTATGTTGGCGCCGTCTTCGGTGCGCAAAAGGTTCTCTAGCAACACTTTTAGGCTGTAAGGAAGCGTCTTAGAGTCGACCGAGTCGATTCTAAAGATGCGATAACTCTTGTCGCCAACTTTTAGAAGGTCGGCAGCGCCGAAGCTGTTGATTTTAGACATGGGGGCACTCCTTGCAATGCAAAAACGGTCTTTTTTATGACCTTAGGTTCAAAAATAGCACTAACTGACGCGTCTTATTAGCGGCTTGATGACCAACCAAATTAACCAAAGGGTTATTGCATAAAACGGAACACCTAGAATCAATTTTGCGGCACCCAGCGCTGCAAGATTGTGACTCAAGTAAAGCGGCATTTCAACGGCTAACTTGACCAAAAAAAGCCCGCTGTAAATGCCGGTGGCTGCCATAAAGCGCTTGAAATGACTCGGTTTTTTTCGCCACCCAAACCCCTCGCCGATTAGGAATCCAACGAAGACGCCAACAAGCGGCCATCGCAACAACATGCTAGTCAGGGTTACGGTCAAAAAGGCAGCGTTTGTTAGCAAGCCCGGCAAAAAATAGTCTGATGCGTTGTTGCTGCGAAGCGTTAGCCAGATTGTTAGCGCGATGCTTAGGGCACCCACGATCGCCTGTGTCAATGCGCTTTTGACTATAAGTTGGCGAATCAAGGCAGCCAGTGACAGACACCCCGCGATCGTAATTGATAACCAGATGTTTGAACTGAGCTGAAAAGTTGCTACGAATACAACCGTTGGCAAAATCGACTCGGTGATGCCGAGCCAACCTCCCATCGACTTCACAATCGAGCTAGATGTCACATCAAGCTCGCCATTGCTGTAAGTCAACCCCAATGTCGACGCGACCTGCTTTGATGCTTCTAGCCAGACATCAGGCTTTTCAGGTGTTGTGGCGTTCAATCAGAGCCTTCCGGTGGCCGCAGCGCCAGGGGGCATAACTAGCGGCAAAAGCTCGCGCGGAGGCATTGCGCCTTCGCCGCGATTAACCACCACTCCGCGAATCACATCTTCAACTGCCCCAGCTGCGACTGGATCAATCAACGCAGCGCCGCTGATCATTACTCTTAGAAACCAGCGTGGACCGTCGATTCCAATGAACTTTAAGTGCCTCGCCGAGGTGTTAGTGCCATTTTGCGAAGAAAGCGAAAGCTCGGCAAAAAGTTCTTCGCCAAAAGCGCCAAATTGTGTTGTTACGCGACCGCCTTGCTCGGTGATGCTCGCGGCTAGAGCGGATCTAACCTCAGCCCACAACCCTTCGCCTCTGGCAGAAGCAAAAACTTGCAACTGCACAGTCGATTGTGCAATGTCAACCGCGACGGCGATGACTGTGCCCGTGGCCTCATCGACTTCGAGGCGAATCGACAAGTCTGGGCGATTAGGAACGCGAATCGAACCGAAATCATGAACAGGTCTTAGGTCGCGAACTTCAGAAAGGTCGAGTGGTCCTTGATAAGCCCGTTCGGGGTACTGCAAATTGGCATCTGACATGGCAGCCTATTGCTTTCCAGTCGATCCAAAGCCGGCTGCACCGCGTTGAGTGTCTGGCAACTTGTCTACTGCGATGAACTTTGCTGTCTCGAATTTCTGAAAAACGATCTGCGCGATTCTGTCGCCCACCGAAACTTGAAAATCTTCTTCAGAAGTATTCAGCAGTGTCACGGCAATTTCACCGCGGTAGCCTGCATCGACTGTTCCTGGAGCATTGAGCACTGTGATGCCATGCTTGGCTGCTAAGCCGCTTCGCGGGTGCACGAGTGCTACAAACCCGTTTGGAATGGCGATTGAGATGCCGGTGGCAAAAGTGTCGCGACTGCCTGCACGCAATAATTTCGCCTCACGTGAGCGCAAATCAGCACCAGCATCACCAGCGTGAGCGTAACTAGGCTCGAACCCTGGCTGCGCAACAATCAAAATTGGCAAAGTTTTCATTACCGATGAGCGTAATCTAAAAAAGTGAAATCAGAAGGCAAGCAAACTGCACATCTCGTTCAATATAGGGAATGGCTCGTTCCTTCATTTGCTAGTTTCGTAACGGCATCGCTTCTTTTGCCGAGTTTCTTTTTGGTCTTCTTGCCAATAAATGCTCTTGTTGGTCTAATGACCGGTTTGGCCGCCACGTTGGCCATTTGGGCGGGAATGCTTAGCTCTTCTGCTCACATTTCTATCGTGAATGATGAACTTATCGTCGCAAAAGCCCACATTCCAATCAAATACTTGGCAACACCTAAAGAAATAGCGCCAGAAAATAGGTTCTTTGAGCGTGGACCGAATCTAGATTCGCGAGCTTTTGTAAGGTTTCAACTTGGCATAAAGGGTTTGATTCGTATCGAAAACCTTGATGAAAATGACCCGACACCCTACTGGCTGATCTCAACGCGCCACCCTGAGCGGCTTGCATTGGCAATTTCAGAAGTCTAAGCCGACCGCACTTGGCTAGCTAGCGCACTCGATGCAAATGCTGCCGATTTTTGTTTTCTTCGCAATAAGAGTGTTGTGCTTCACAATGAAGCATTCCATGCACGTAAATTCTTCTGGCTGAATCGGAATCAAAACTACGTCATCTTCTTCGACGCTAACCTCAGGCATAACAAAAGCTTCGCTGTGGTCGCCTTCATCAGAGATGTCGACAGCCTTGGCCGGAGCTCCCTCTTTGATTGCTTCTAGCGACTCTTCGTCGTCAGACTTGCGGGGTGCATCGTAATCGGTTGCCAATTGCTTACTCTTTCGATTTAGGAACTATTTCGCGAAGCTACTGCGGCACAGTTTGCAATAACAAATCTTTCATCGCAAGCTTGCAACGCCGATTCTAGTCAGAAAATAATTCTTTTTGTTACAAAACTGCTAACGGCACACCGAAGGATTACGCGAGTTTTCAAAAAATAGATGGCAAACTTTGAATCAAAGAGAGGGACGAACCATGCAAGATCTTCGGCTTTTGGCGATAGAACAAGAATATGTTGTTCTTGAAGGAGCCAACGGAGAGAAGTTCCGAGTCGCCCTAGACGAAGCATTGCGCAAGGCCGTCAGAGGCGACAAGAGCGTTCTTCTTGAAGCAGAGAGCGTTAGCCCCCGAGAGATACAAGAACTTGTTCGCTCGGGCCACGACATTTCTGACATCGTCGCTAGAACAGGCGCGGCGTTCTCTTATGTAGAAAAATTTGCCTTGCCGGTTCTCGAAGAACTCGATCACATTGTCAGCAGTGCAAAAAGTGTCAGACTCTCATTCTTGGGTGAACGATACGGTGAAACCAATCACATTGAATTCGGTGCTCTAATTCGCGAGAAACTAGACCAGCTTGATGCTAAAAATGTTCGCTGGGTTGCAAAGCGCAGCGAAACAGGCGGTTGGCAAGTTTCATGCAATTTTGATCTCGATGCGAAGCCAAGCGAAGCCAAGTGGAGCTTCGACCTTCGTCATTTAAGCCTTTCGCCAGAGAACGAAGTCGCCCTAAACCTCGCTACTACTTCTCAAAGCGATGTGTTGGTGCCCAAATTGCGCCCAGTTTCTGTTGCCCCGATTGCAGACGAGCCATCTGCAATTGCTCAGGCAACAAACAAAACAGACATCTCACCGCTTGCCGATGCACCTTTAGTTGGCAAGAACTTAACCAGCAGCCTGGGAGCTACTCAGGAGTTTGCAGATGTGATTCCATTCGGCAGAGGCCGCAACACAACAGCAAACGTTCCTGTAATCGCCGCCGGCACTTCAGCCGAAGATGATTTAGACGACGAACCAGCAACGTTTGACGAGTCTGAAGATTTATTAGACGGATTACGCAGGCGCCGCGACCAGCGTGAGTCTCAGTCAGTTTTTGCATCACTGGTTGAGGTAGTTGCTAGCGACGATGAACCTGCCGAGGCGACAGATATTGAAATAGACGAGCGCACATCTAGCGATTTCGATGAAACTACTGTGTGGATTGACGCGGCTGATGAAGTCTATGTTGATGAAGACTTGCCTGAGCAAGATGAACATCTCGAAGCAGAAGCTGCTGAAGAGCCTGCTGAAGAGCCTACAGCCACCCCAAAACGTGGACGTGCGGCTATGCCGAGCTGGGATGAAATCGTTTTTGGAACACGTCACGAAAATAAAGATGACTAGTTAGCCAAGGCCCCAAATTTCAGTAGAGGTATCGACAACTCTTCAGCTGAAATTGAGCCATGTTGGCCAATCATTTTGAGGCCCTTGGCCGGAGCGAAATCACGGTGATACAGAGCTGTGCGCGCAACCGCTATTGCGAACAAGTCAGGCATTCGAGATTTGGCAACTTCGGTCACCTGAGCGCCGAACCACTTAGCCTCGATTACTTGTTGGCGTGTGAGAACTCTCGCGCCGCGGCCAAGCTTCGTTGCATCTAGCTGTCGTTGCAGCTTGTCAGCTTCAGCTAATGCCCCCTCTTCATCGATGTCATCTGCTAGATACAAGTAGTTTGCCCTAGGGTCGCCCGCGACCAGTTTGAGATTAGGCAATGTGAGTTCATCTAAATAGATGTGATTTTCGCGCGGCACGTCGATTATTCCGTGATCTGCGGTCAGCACTGCGCCAGACTTATTGAATCTTTTGTCAGTGAGAGCACTGCTAAGTTTTGACATGGCGCCTTCTAGATTTTCAAGCTCTTGCAACCACTGTGGTGAGTTAACGCCGAATGCGTGTGCTTTCTGATCTAGTTCTGGAACATAAAAATAGATCAAAGTTGCCTTCGAACTTGCCAACAGACTCAAAGTTGTATCAACTCGTTCGTGCAAACTGTCGGCAGGCACATATTTTGCGCCTCGCATAGTCAGCGCAGTGAACCCGCTATTTTCGTATTCGCTGGGACCAACAGCATAGGCAGCAACACCTGACAACTGCGCCTTTTCAGCAATAGTTTGATTGGGCTGCCATTTCAATGCGCTAATTTCTTTCGACCACCCGGTCAGCTGATTGACAGGTTGCTGTGTCTCTGGGTCTAACACTTTGTAACCTACAATGCCGTGTTGACCAGCTGAAAGGCCGGTTGCAAAAGAAGTTATGCTCGCGGCAGTTGTTGTCGGGAACCCTGCGTTGATTGCTTGTGAGGCTGCGATTTGGCGATTTAGAACAGGCGCATGGCCAGCAGCAGCGCGAACGTTTATGGTACCCAGGCCGTCAACTAAAACGGCTACTACTCTCTCAGCAGCGGGTAGCGCTAAACGATTATCTTCACCCGTGATTGCACCAAGACAACTTGCAAACACATCAGACAATCTCCCGATTGTTTTAGGAACCGCAGGTAGCATCGTAGGCATCAACATAAGTTTGCCACAGCAAGGCACTCACCATAGCCGACAACCCCAAACCGAGTAGTAATGACTGATCAAATTCCTCAAGGCGCTAACGAACACATCATTGACATTGACTTGTCTCAAGAGATGCAAGATTCGTTTTTGGAATACTCGTATTCGGTAATTTATTCACGCGCTCTTCCAGACGCCCGTGATGGTCTCAAGCCGGTGCATCGACGCATTGTTTATCAAATGGGCGAAATGGGATTGCGCCCCGATAAAGGGCATGTGAAGTCTGCTCGAGTAACCGGTGAGGTTATGGGCAAGCTACACCCTCACGGCGACAGCGCAATTTATGACGCGCTTGTTCGCATGGCGCAACCGTTCAGCCTTCGGGTGCCGCTGATTGATGGGCACGGCAACTTCGGAAGCCTCGATGACGGACCAGCTGCCGCGCGCTACACTGAGGTTCGCCTTTCACCCGAAGCCCTTCTAATGAATGAAGGTTTAGACGAAGACGTTGTCGATTTCAAACCAAACTATGACGCCCAACTAACTGAACCAGATGTGCTGCCGGCGGCTTTTCCGAACCTTTTGGTCAACGGCGCAGCCGGTATTGCAGTTGGCATGGCTACCAACATGCCGCCGCACAATCTTCGTGAAGTGATTGAAGCTGCTAGGCATCTGCTTTCAAATAAAGATGCCACAACGGCTGATTTGATGGAATTTGTTCCTGGACCTGATCTGCCAACGGGTGGAATCATCATTGGTCGCGAGGGAATCAGAGAGGCCTACGAAACAGGTCGGGGCATGTTCAAAACGCGCGCACGAGTCTCGATTGAGAGCGTCTCGCCGCGAAAGCTTGGCATTGTCGTGACTGAGTTGCCTTATCTTGTTGGCCCCGAAAAAGTGATTGAAAAAATCAAAGATGGTGTAAACAGCAAGAAGCTTCAAGGCATTTCTGACGTAACAGATCTAACCGATCGCAATCACGGTTTGCGGCTGGTGATAGAAATTAAGACAGGGTTCGACCCGCAGGTAGTCTTAGATCTTTTGTATCGATTCACGCCAATGGAAGACAGTTTTTCAATCAACAATGTAGCCCTGGTTGCCGGTCGCCCACTCACCCTTGGACTAAAAGATCTTCTAGGCCAGTATCTTGCTCACCGGGTTTTGGTCACGCGCCGTCGTAGCGCAAATCGTTTAGGCAAGAAGCAGGCGCGGCTTCACCTTATTGAAGGCCTTCTCATTGCGATCGTCAGCATCGACGAAGTGATCCAGGTAATTCGCACCAGCGACGAGGTTGACCAGGCGCGAGCCCGTTTGATGACGATTTTTAATTTGTCAGAGACTCAGGCTGAATACATTCTCGAGCTTCGGCTGCGACGTCTGACGAAGTTCTCAAAGATTGAACTCGAATCAGAGAAATCACAGCTGCTAGAAGAGATTGCTGCCCTGCAACGCATTTTAGGCAGTGAGTCTGTATTGCGTGACCTGGTTGCTGATGAGCTAGCAGCGGTCGCGGCAAAGTATGGCGATGAGAGACGTACAACTTTGCTTGACGCTGACAGCGAGATAAAAGCCATCAGCAACGCCAAGGCGGCCTCGATGAGTGCTGAGTTGGTCGATAGCCCCTGTGTCGTGATTCTGACCGCTACGGGCCTCTTGGGGCGCACCGAAGCTGGAATCGACGCTGTTGCAGGTGGCAAGCGCAAGCGACACGACGTGTTGCAAACAATGTTAGAAACCTCGACTCGCAAAGACCTCGGCTTCGTTACAACGGCCGGTCGACTGTTGCGCATTCACGCTGGTGATGTGCCACCGAGTGGACGCATCTTCGAAGCTGGTAACGCCGTGAAGGCGCGTGACTTCTTGGGTCTTGCAAAAGACGAACAGGTTGTAAACATGGTTTCGCTAGATGCTGATAAACCGTTGGCAGTTGGCACGTCTTCAGGTGTAGTGAAGCGCGTAGTTGCAGATTGGCCGATCAAGCCAGATTTCGAAATCATTGCGCTGAAGCCTGGCGATGCAGTTATTGGTGCGGCCTCAGCTTCAGACACTGATGAACTTGTGTTTATAGCAAGCGATTCTCAGTTATTGCATTTTGCGGCATCTGCCGTTCGTGCCCAAGGTCGAGCCGGATCAGGCATGGCCGGCATTGCGCTGAGTGCTGGCGCGCAGGCGATCTATTTTGGTGTGGTATCTGACACCACTAATGCCGTGGTTCTGACAATCGCCGACAGTTCTGACGCTCTAAAAGGCACAGACCCCGGAAGCGCAAAAATTTCAGACTTCACTGAGTTTCCGGCAAAAGGTCGCGCCACCGGTGGCGTTCGTTCGCACCGCTTCATTCGAAACGAAAACCAGCTTTATCTAGCTTGTGTCGTTAGCTCTGCAGTGGTAGCAGCATCAAATGATGGCAAACCTGTCGACCTGCCAGAATCAAAGGCTAAACGAGATGGTTCAGGCACTCCCCTTGCCAACGTTGTCGCCGGCGCTGGAGCCCTGCTCTAAAAACTATTTATGCGTCGATTCGATCGCGTTCAAAAGTATCTGCCGAATCAACAATAAAGTCGCGTCGCGGAGCAACTTCGTTGCCCATAAGCAGCTCAAACATTTTTTCGACGGCAGCTGCGTCAGCCATTGTGACGCGTCGCAAACTACGGTGCGATTTGTCCATTGTGGTTTCCGCAAGTTGGTCTGCATCCATCTCGCCAAGGCCCTTGTAGCGCTGAATCGGCTCTTGATACCGTTTGCCAGTCTTCTCAAGTTTGGCCAACAGTGTTTCTAACTCTGCCTGCGAATAGGTGTAGACAGTTTCGTTTGGCTTGGTGCCGGGGTTCATTATGACTACACGGTGCAAAGGTGGCACGGCTGCAAAAACACGGCCGTTTTCAATCATGGGTCGCATGTATTTAAAGAACAAAGTCAGAAGCAGCGTGCGAATGTGGGCTCCATCGACATCAGCATCGCTCATCAGAATAACTTTGCCGTATCTAGCCTGATCGATGTCAAAAGTTCTGCCCGAGCCAGCGCCAATCACCTGAATGATTGAAGCGCATTCGTTGTTTGACAGCATGTCGCTGATTGAAGCTTTTTGCACGTTCAAGATTTTGCCGCGAATCGGCAGCAACGCTTGGAATTCACTGTTGCGGGCGAGTTTAGCCGTGCCGAGAGCCGAGTCTCCCTCAACAATGAAAAGTTCAGTGCCTTCGGTTTCTTGCGACCTGCAGTCGACGAGTTTAGTAGGCAATGATGAATTCTCAAGCGCAGATTTGCGCCGTTGAGTTTCTTTGTGTGTGCGAGCAGAAATTCTTGCCTTCATCTCGGCAACGACTTTCTCGAGAAGCAAAGCGGCTTGCGCTTTGTCGTCGCGCTTGCTGCTCTCTAAGCGTTCTGTCAGGCGCGCGTTGATTACATTCGCAACGATGTTGCGAACTGCTGGCGTGCCGAGAATCTCTTTGGTCTGGCCCTCGAATTGGGGTTCAGCGAGCCGCACCGCTACCACAGCGGTTAATCCAGCAAATATGTCTTCTTTTTCGATTTTGTCGTTGCCGGGCTTGAGCTTTCGAGAATTTGCTTCAACCTGAGCTCGAAGCGTCTTAAGAAGAGCTGACTCGAAGCCTGCAATATGGCTGCCACCCTTGGGGGTTGCGATGATGTTGACATAAGACTTCACTGTGGTGTCATAACCGGTGCCCCAGCGCAGCGCGACTTCAACTTGGCAGTTGCGCTTCACGTCTTGAGTCACCATGTTGCCAGAGGCATCTAAAACTGGCACCGTCTCGGTGAACTCCCCTTCGCCCTGCAGGCGCCAGACATCGGTGATGCCTGCGTCTGGAGCCAAAAATTCAACAAACTCACTCAAGCCACCATCAAATTTGAACTTCTGAGTTTCGGTTGTCTCGCCGGTTCGCTTGTCGTCAATGGTTAGCTGCAAACCCGGAACCAAAAACGCTGTTTGGCGGGCGCGTGCCACAAGTTCATCAGTGGCAAAAGCAGCATCTTTAATGAAAATCTGTGGATCAGCCCAATAACGAACTCTCGTGCCTGTAACGTTTTTAGCAACTTTGCCTATGGAGCGAAGTGGGCTGCCGTCTTCTGATGCAACGAACGCATTTGTCGGTGCGATGCCCTTGCTGTCATCGAAGATGCCCGGCTCGCCTCTTCTGAATGACATGGCCCAGGTTTTGCCATCGCGGTCAACTTCAACGTCTAGTCGCTCACTTAGGGCGTTAACTACAGAGGCTCCTACGCCGTGAAGACCGCCCGATGCTGCATAGGAGCCAGAACCAAATTTGCCACCGGCGTGCAATTTTGTGAAGACTACTTCGACACCGCTCAAACCAGTCTTTGGTTCAATGTCTACTGGAATGCCTCTAGCCGCGTCTGTAACTTCGACACTTGAATCGGCGTGTAATCGAATGCCGATTTCATTGCCATGCCCTGCAAGAGCTTCGTCCACTGAGTTGTCGATGATTTCCCATAGGCAATGCATTAACCCGCGACTGTCAGTTGACCCGATGTACATTCCCGGGCGTTTGCGAACAGCCTCGAGCCCCTCGAGCACAGACAAATGGCGGGCGGAATATTCGGTATTTGACACCAAAGAATCGTAACTCGCCGAGGCAAGTTTCAAGCTGACTGACACGACCACAGCATTTCAGTGCACAATGCTGCGAATACTTCGCAGTTAGCGAAATCGGGATTAATAGTCAGGCATTTGACGTTGCAATGTGGTGAGATTAGATAAGCACGAGAGGATCCCCATGACATCGCTAGAAATCGAAGAGCAAGACGAACAGGTCAAGCCGAGTTTGAGCCACCAGCTGACTGCAGCCGACCGTTGCGACGCATGCGGCGCACAAGCTTATGTTCGCGTTGAACTTGTCACTGGCGAATTGCTGTTTTGTGGCCACCACGCCAAAGAGAACGAAGCCAAGTTGCGCCCAATTGCAACCAAGTGGCACGACGAAAGCGACAAGCTTCTCAGCAAATAAGACTATTTTTTTGGCATTTCGAGATGCCAAACACCCGCAACGATTTCATCGATCTTGCGGGTGTTTTCATTTGCTAGGCCTTTTGGTGATATCGAAAGTAAATCGCTAAGAATCGCGTCAGCAACTGCCGGATTCTTTGCTAAGACCGGGCCGTGAAGCCAAGTCAAAATCGCCCGCTCAACACGCAAAGTGCTGTTAGCAATAGAGCTTGTGTTTTTGTAGCCAAGAATCTTTTGGCTGTCGAAATCATCAAGGCAAAACTCTGACACGCTAGCGTCAAGAACTGCTGGCTGTGCGCCACTCGCAGCTAGCACTCGATCAGCACCAGATGAAACAGCGAGGGCGCTTCGCGAGTTCGAAAAAGTAAGAAAGTCCTTGGCTAGACTCGGCCACTGTGCTTCGCAGGCCTTCCATGCGGCAATGCTTCCATGGCCGAGAAACAAGAAATCGGCTTTTGATTGCTCAAGTTCGGCCAGGCTGCTTACTGGCGCTATCGTGCTGCTGTGTCCGGCCCACTTAAGGCGCTGTTGCAAGACGAAGAGGTTTGCTTGGTCGCCGTTGAGGTTTAGGCTGTCAGCGAAAATACTTGCGAAAACTAGCGCTGTCATCGAGTTACATCCTCTGGGTCAATAAAACCTAGAGCCCGTCTCGTTCGACGCATTGAGTCGGCCGAGAAAATAACTGTCTTTAGGCCATTTTTCGGCTCTGGCAATGCAAAGAAAGCCTCCAGGGCCTCGTCAAGGTCTGCTATTACACTGCCTACAGGAATCTCGTGATAAGCCAATAGCAAGGCTGCCTCGGCGTGGTTATAGCCCGTAACGACGTCGGCATGCGAAAGGTTTGCCAAATCAACGGTCCAAAGCCAAGAAGGGTCATGAACATCGGTGCCGATCGCAAACAAAATCTGCCCAGGTTTCGTTGTCAAGTTATCAAGGTTCAGTTGAAAGCTTGCTGGGTTTTGCACCAAAATGAATTCGACTTCTTCGCCATTGACCTGTTTCACCTCACCACGTGCAAAGACTGGCGGTAGGTCATTCAGAGTCTTCACGGCGAGTGAGGCGTCAAAATCAGCAGCCAGCACGCGCTGTGCGGTTTCGAGAGCAGCAACTGCATCGACCGCGAAATGTAGGCCGCGGTTGGGCAAAGTTAGCTGCACGGGTTCGCCCGAATTCAAGATCACGCCGAGATCTAACTCGTGAACGGCTATGGCAGTGGTTTGAGTTTCTGGCCGTACCAGTTGCGGCAGGTAGGTCGGTGCCGTTCCAAGCCCGCTTCTAGCCCCCGCAAGAACTGTTTCAGTTAGGCCAAACCAACTGACATTACGCATTCCGGAGCTCTCGGCGAGCATCCACAAAATGTTTTGATCATCAGCATTCAAAATGACGCCGTCAGTAGCCGACTCACCCACAAGTGCCAGGTCTCGCCGCACGAATGCTGGGTCTTCAAACCGATCAAGTTGATCTTCTAGAACATTGAGAATCGTTGCGAAACTTGGCCTAACACGCTTGACAATGGCTGCAGCGTGCGCTTCATCCATCTCAAGAATCGCGATATCACCCGGCACCTTCGCCAAAAGGTTCGAGCGCTCAAGAATTGCTGAAAAAAAACCCTGCTCTATGTTCGCGGTAGAAGGATTCGTAAAGACATTGAGACCGTGAGCTCGAACGATGGCAACAGCCATTTTTGTTGTCGTAGATTTTCCGGCGGAACCAGTGACTATTACAAGCCCGTGCTCGAAAGAACTCAAGGTGCTAGCGAGAAGACCAGGAGCAAGACGAGACAGCACCAGACCAGGCAGCGCTGAACCACCTCCAGGGCGCACCAGCCTCACGGCAACGCGAGTCAGGCGCCCAATAAGAATTGCTAGCAGGTATCGCAAGCTACGCCTAATTGTCTAAATAGTCGCGTAACAGTTGAGACCGAGAAGGGTGACGAAGCTTCGACATGGTCTTTGACTCGATTTGTCGAATACGCTCACGCGTTACGCCAAACTCTTCACCAATTTGATCCAAAGTCTTTTGCACACCATCGCCTAGGCCGAATCGACTGCGAATTACGCCAGCCTCACGAGGGTGCAGCGAGTCAAGAATGCGCTCAAGTTCACGCTGCAACATGCTGTATCCGACGGCCTCAGCAGGCGCAACAGCTTCGGTGTCTTCGATAAGGTCGCCGAATTCACTGTCGCCATCTTCACCCAAAGGGGTCGACAGCGAGATCGGTTCACGTCCATACTTTTGAACCTCAACAACTTTCTCAGGTGTCATATCGAGTTCACGCGCTAGCTCTTCAGGGGTAGGTTCGCGGCCTAGGTCTTGCAGCAGCTGACGCTGTACACGAGCAAGCTTGTTAATGACTTCTACCATGTGCACAGGAATACGAATTGTTCTTGCCTGGTCGGCCATGGCGCGAGTGATTGCCTGACGAATCCACCAGGTGGCATAGGTTGAGAACTTATAACCCTTGGTGTAGTCAAATTTTTCGACAGCACGAATCAAACCGAGGTTACCCTCTTGAATTAGGTCAAGAAACTGCATGCCGCGCCCGGTGTAGCGCTTTGCAAGGCTAACGACCAAGCGAAGGTTGGCTTCAAGCAAGTGACTCTTGGCTCGCTGACCATCTTTTGCAACCCAGCGCAAATCACGCTTGGTGTCTTCGTCAAGAGTTAAGTCTGTTCCTAACTTCTCTTCTGCAAAGAGGCCGGCTTCAATTCGTTTTGCGAGGTCAACCTCAAGCTCAGCGTTGAGCAAAGCCACCTTGCCGATTTGCTTCAAATAATCTTTGACCGGGTCGGCTGTTGCACCAGTAATAGAAGTTGACTGTGCAGGAATGTCTTCTTCTTCGCGATTCGAAAGCACAATCGCGCCTTCAGGTGCGTTTAGAGCAACTTTGTCTTCGTCTTCTTCTGCGCCAAGTTCGGCTACCGGAATCTCTTCTGCAATTGCAACGATGTCAACGGCAGCCGCTGCTTCATTAACAATGTCATCTACATCGATTTCATCGTCATCTTCAAGATCTTCGTCATCAGCCTTTGACGCTTTAGCCTTAGCAGGCTTAGCTTTTGTGGCAGGGGTTGCGGCCGACTTGGGTGCAGTTGCCTTTGCAAGCGAAGTTTTTTTAGCAGCAGGTTTTTTGGCATCAACTGCAGCGGCTTGTTTGCTGTCAGAGGCTACTGCGACAGGTTTAACAGCCGACTCTTCAACTTTTTTCGCAGAGGCTGGCTTCTTTGCGGCTACCTTGGCAACCTCAACCTTTTTAGGTGCAGGCTCTTCGATTTTTTTAGATTTAGCTGCCGGAGCCGATTTTTGCTCGCTTTTTACTTTTGCGGTCTTTCGTGCACTTGTGGTCGGTGTTGCTTTAGAAATGGTGGCTTCTTTCTTTGGTGCAGTTGATTTTGCTTTTTGCGGTGCCTGGGCTATTTCGGGTGTCGGTGTCGGTTCACTGTCGATTTTTTTGTCAGGCGCTTGTGTGCCCAGCAATCGGCTGAGAAAGCTTCGCTCTTTTGCCATTCTTAACCCCTATCGTGTGATGCCTTGGGCTGCAAGACCGCTTTTAGGGCGATAGCCTAAAAACCGGGCATTACAAAGACCCATGTCAAATTCATTTTGATTTGAAAATGACTGGGTCGAGAAAACTAAGTATCTCACGAAAAATGAAGAAATCATCGACATTACCGCGCAAAAACCTTATTTCACTTGTCTCAACAGAAAACAGTGGCTAGTATTCCCGCTTCTAACGAAATACGAATGCTGCGCCACGATGGTTTTCACTGCACAACTTGCCCTTCAGCGTTGAAACTTGCAGGCTCAAAATTCTTTAGGATTGCATGCTCTCGCCGCAGCCCCAAGAGCCCCAACAATACGACAGCGATTTGAATCCACATTGCGATGCGAAATGACGTCAAGTCATAGAGATCAGGCGGTGCTGAACCAGCGGGTAAAACCGAAAGCCTGAATGTGTGAAGAAGATCTAGTGCAACGCCAACCAGGAACATTGTTGTGAGAGTGGCCAAGAATCCACCGATATTGACTATTCCGTTTGCTGAACCGAGTCGTTGAATGGGCGTATAAGCCTTTGAAAAGTCGAATGCAATCATCGAAGCTGGGCCTGCTCCGCCCAAAACAGCAACTAGGGTCGCGAGCATCCACAGTGGTGCCACCCCTGGCCAAAGCAAAACTATGGCCCACGCGGCAGAAATCGTGAAGGCTACGCTTACCACAAGACGATATCTGAGGTGAGGCTTGGCGCCACAGAGCCATCCGTAAAACAGACCTGCAGCAATTCCTACAAATACCATCGAGCTAATCAAGGCTGAGGCCAGAGGTTTGTCGATTGCCTCAGCACGCTCTAGGAACGGAAAACCCCAAAGCAGAGCAAAAACTGTTGCTGCAGACTGGGTCGAAAAGTGAACCCAGAAGGCAAATCGCGTTCCTGCATTTGCCATATTCATCGAAAACTGTGTGCGCATGTTCGCGAAACTCAACGCTGACGGTCGCTCACCAGTTGGCAAACGCTCGTTCCTGACCGCCACTACAACTAGCAAACCGGCAAATACAGAAGCCGCAGAAACCCCTAAAAATGCTGTTTGCCAATCGGTCAGCGCCAAGAAAGTTGCAAACGGAACAGCAGATAGAACTTGACCCAACTGCCCCAAGTTGCCTAGCCATTGCTGTAATTGCGACGCTTTGCGCCCGGAGTACCAGCCGTTTATCACTCGAATCATCGAGATGAACGTAAAAGCGTCGCCGAGCCCGACCAGCAACCGACCAATAATCGCCTGGTCGAGAGATACTGAAAATGCCACAACTATTTGGCCGCTTGCCATCGTGAATGCTCCAAAGAGCAGCAGCGCTCGCGCGCCGAATCTGTCTAGCAAAAAACCAACGGGAACCTGCATAAGTGCATAAACAAAAATCTGGAGCACCGCCAAAGAGGCCAGCTGTTCGGCGTTGGTATGAAATCGATCAGCAGCTGCTAGTGAAGCCGAGCCCATGGTTGATCGTTGCGTAACAGCGATCAAATAGGTTAGAGCTGAAGCGCCAACGGCAATTAGCCCGCTAGTTCTCTTCATCTGTTTGGTTTCGTCTGCGACTTGCCAAATAGTCTTCAAGTTCAGCCGCGATCTCTTCAGCAGTTGGCATCTTTGCCTCTGGCTTGCTGATGTTTGGGCGACCCGGGGGTGGTTCGCTCGCTGGTGTATCCCTGCTCAAG
>CAISOV010000085.1 GCA_903887175.1 uncultured Micrococcales bacterium | reverse complement strand
ACCGTCGAGCATGAGACGGGTTGCCGCACCTGCAGCGCGAACCTCTTCGATCAAACCTGCGTGGCGGGGGCGGTCAAGAATTGCCACGACGATGTCGCCGACATCTTTGTTTTTAGCCTTTGCCAACAGACGAATGTTTTCGGCAATCGGCAAGCGAATGTCGAGAACGCCAACGCCTTCAGCGCCAGCCACGAGCTTATTCATATAGAAAACTGTTGAGGCGTCGAGCATGCTGCCACGGTCAGAAACCGCGATCATGCTTAATGCGTTCTGTCGACCTGAAGCAGTCAGGCTTGTGCCGTCAATCGGGTCAACGGCGATGTCGCAGAGCGGACCCATGCCACTGCCGACCTGCTCACCATTGAAGAGCATCGGAGCGTCGTCTTTTTCGCCTTCGCCAATGACAATGACGCCTTGCATATCAACGGTTGAAAGAAACTCGCGCATCGCATCAACTGCGGCGCCATCGGCTTGGTTTTTGTTACCCTTGCCGATGTATCGCCGCGCGCTGATAGCGGCGGCCTCGGTGGCACGCACAAGCTCCATGCCTAGGTTGCGGTCAGGGCGAAGGGTTCGAACGAAATCTTGGTGTGACAAATGCGTGCCTCTCGACGTTGAAAGAATGTAACAACTCTATAACAACGCCAAACCCCCTCAAGTGGCTTGTCGCCTCTTGAGGGGTATTCGCATTCAATGGCCGATTCGCCTCATAGCTATTTCTGGCAGGTGCAAAGCTGGTCGGCTGGCACGCCGGCTAGAGCTTCTTCAACGTGTTCGCCACAACCGGCCCACGTTACTTTGCTGCATTTTTCACAAGTTGCTGGTGCACACATAGGGTTTCTCCTTTTTCTTTGCTTGTTATTTCTTTGCGCCAAATAATTTGGCAAAAAAGCCTGGTTCTTTCGGGTCGTTTTCGTGACCTTGGCAACGCTGAGCCTTTGGAATGCCTCGCATTACCTGGTCAACGTGCTGGCCACAACCGCTCCACGTAGTCTTGCCACATTTGCGGCACTTAACTGCACTGCACATATTGTTTCACTTTCTTTGATCTGTTTCGGGTTTTTATTTGATTCGTTCGAGGGCGTCTTGAGCTGTGCGCCAAGTGACATAACCCCCGTCAAGGTTTTTAACTTGCAGGCCGTGCCCGCGCAAAATCTGGGTGGCAGTGTGGCCTCTTTGGCCGACTTGGCAGTGAACAATGATGTGTTTGTCTTTCAACTCGTCTAGGTGGTCGCGTAGCTCATCCACTGGAATATTTACTGACCCCGGAATCACCCCTGCGGCAAACTCGCCCGCGGTGCGAACGTCTATCAGCGTTGCTCCGCTGGCAAGTTCGGCGGGCAGTTCATGCCACTGCAAAGTTGGCGTGCGACCTTCAAAAACGTTGTTGCCAACATAGCCGGCTTGATTCACCGCATCTTTTGCTGAGCCAAACTGTGGCGCATAGGCAAGCTCGAGGTTCATTAGGTCATCGACTTTAAGGCTGGCATAAATGGCTGTCGCAATAACATCGATGCGTTTATCAACGCCGTCATCGCCGATTGCCTGGGCGCCGAGCAAGCGCCCGGTTTCGCGCTCAAACACAACCTTGAGCGACACTCGCTTGGCCCCAGGGTAGTAACCCGCATGGCTGCTGGGGTGCAGGTGAATCGTGGCAAAGTCAATGCCGGCGCGAACAGCAGCTTTTTCACTTAGCCCAGTCATTGCTGCGGCCATTCCGAAGGCTCCGATGATGATTGTTCCGATGCTTGGCCGCTCGTTAGTCGGGGCACCCGCAATTGCGTCGGCGATTAGCCGGCCGTGACGGTTGGCGAGATTGGCTAGCGGAATCAAGGTTGCATCGCCAGTTAGCTCAGCAGTTTTTTCAACTGCGTCACCGGCGGCGAAAATTCGCGGGTCACTAGTGCGTTGCTGGGCGTCAACCCAAAGCCCGCCAGTGGGGCCAAGCTCGAGCCCAGCGTCGACCGCAAGGCGGTTGTCGGGGGTAACACCTGAAGCCGCGATTACTAACGCGGCAGCGAGGTGCTCTCCGTTTTCGAGAATCGCGGCATCGGTGGTGATTTCAACCACACGCGCCGCAAGATGCAGGTTTATGCCCTCAGAAACCAAGCGAGCCTGAAGCGGCTCAATCATCTCGGGGTCGAATCCGGCCAAAATGGTTGCGCTGCGCTGAATCACGCTCACTGCAAAGCCGGCCTTGTGCAGGTTCTCGGCAAGTTCAATGCCCACGAAGCCGCCGCCAATTATTACCGCCGTTTTCACTCTGGCGCTTTGCACTTGAGCCTTTAGCGCGTCAACGTCGGTAACATCGCGCAGGCTCACCGCACGTTCAATGCCCTTGATTTGACTGCGGTTTGGGGTTGCCCCAGTAGCAATGACCAAGTTGTCATAGGCGTCTTCGAACTGCACGCCGGTTTCAAAGTTTTCAACCGTCACTGTTTGCGCAACCCGGTTGATGCTCATCACTCGATGCCTCACCTTCACGTCGATGCGAAAGCGATCCCAGAGCGATTTAGGGGTTTGCAAAAGCAAACTGTCGCGCTTTGAAATCACGTCGCTCACAAAGTAAGGCAGCCCGCAGTTGGCATAGCTAACGTGCTCGCCCATCTCATAGACGGTGATTGCATCGCTCTCGCGAAGTCTGCGCAGTCGAGTCGCGGCTGACATTCCGGCGGCTACTCCGCCAATGATTATCGTCTTCAAGATGTTTCGTCCTTAGGCCAATGCCATGAAGGCTTTTTCGAGGGCTTTGCGGTTTGCTGTTCCTTCGGCGTCGCTGCCGCAGTGCTTCATACCGGTTGAAATGATTGTGAAGCCGGCCCGCGTGAGAGCGGTGTTTGCGGCAGCCAGCTGATTGAGAAGGTCAGTGCAATCGCGGCCTTCGTCTATCATTTTGACGATTCCGCCGATTTGACCTTGAACGCGCATCAATCTATCGCGCGCATCTTTGAGCTCTGACGTCTCGATTTTCATTTTGTGCTTTCTTTCGATAACCTATTTATAGCATACCCTAGGGGGTATCTGCATGAAAGGATTATTTCAATGTCACACGCCGCAACGAAAGTTTCAAAAGCGATATTTGCATCACTCGCAGCGCTCACTTTAGTTTTTGCAATCACAGCCTGCGCAGCCAACGACAAGATCGATATGGCCAAAGTGACCTCGGTTATTGATGTGCGCACGGCAGACGAGTTCGCCGCCGGGCACCTCGAAGGCGCAATCAACTATGACGTTGAAAGTTCAGGCTTCGTGGCTCAAGTGTCAGCACTCGACACCAGCAGCACCTATGTTCTGTATTGCCACTCTGGTCGCCGCGCTGGCATAGCGCTGGATGCGATGAAAACCATGGGTTTCAAAAACCTGACAAACGCTGGTGGCATAGACGCTGCCTCAGCGGCCACAGGCTTGCCCATCGTTCAGTAGCCCCTAGCTCAAGACTTTCTTGATGCGTTGCACCGAGACGGTTTCTGAGGTGCCAAGCGACTGCGCAAACAGACTGATGCGAAGTTCTTCGAGCAGCCAGCGCGCGGCGACGATTCGCTCGAGCTGCTCGGGTTTGGCGGCGGCCGGCAACTGGCCAAGGTCTGCGGGCAAGGGCAGCACACCACCGGCAAAGTTATAGATGGCAAGGGCTTGGTCAAGCTCGGCCGCCGAAACCCGGTCGCGCATCGGGTCGATCTGCAACTTTTCGATGCGCTGGCGAACAGCTTGCAAATAAACAGCCAAACGTGGCAGGCGGTCGATGCCGGTTCGGCTCACAAAGTTTGGCACGAGCAGCTCGGCCAAGTGGTTTTTTTCAGCCGTCAAAATCGAGAGCAACTCAAACTGCTTGCAATCGCTAATCGCCTTATTGGCTTCGCGCGCCAACACACCAATCTTGGCTGCCAAGGCAGCTGCATTGAAGCAGACATCGATCAGGTTTGCCTGCGCGGCAGCTCGCACGCGGTCGAACTGAGTCTTGCTAAAAATTAGCCCATGCGGCTCTTCAGCTCGAACCGCACGCTCGGCCACCGCAGCAATCAGGTCGTCGATAAACGCGCTAAAACTCGAATATGGCAGGCTGGCAATCGCAAGTTTTTCTTGGCTGGTCAAATGCTCTTCGACATATTTTGCTGGCGAGGCAATCTCGGCGCAAACCAGCGCAACAACTCCGCGCCAATGATGAAGCTGCTGTTCGGCTTCGGTGGCAAAAAGTTGCAATGTGACGCCTTCGGCTTTGGCCACCCCCTTGCTCGAACCGCCCCTGCCAACCGGCGCAACCAACGCGCTAAAGGCTCGCACCACATTGTTGCCCAGTTTGGTTTCGTGGCGGCTCTGCAGCTCGGTGAAGTCCCAGCGCAAAATGCCAGTGCGTTCAATCGAAGCCTCGGT
>CAISOV010000084.1 GCA_903887175.1 uncultured Micrococcales bacterium | reverse complement strand
GGAGGCCGGGTTGTGGCTTGCCGTGAACATCGCCGCCGGAGCACCTAGGGCGCCCGATGCATAGTAGCTCTCGTCGGTTGAGCAGAGGCCAATCGAAACTACGTTGGCTCCTCTTGCCTGAGCCCCCGCAGCGAAAGCATCGGCAAACTCGGGTGACGAGTCACGCATGTCGTGGCCTACCACCACATCTTGACCAGCGGCACCGAGTTCATCAACAAAACCAGCTGCGAGCGCAGAAATGATTTCGGTGGTCAGTGCTGAACCAACCAAACCACGAACGTCGTAAGTTTTTACGATGGAGTTCCAGTCAACCGACATGAGAGCCTTTCAGAGCAAGTTCAAACTACTGGTCAAGAATAGCCGACCGCCCCTAAACTGTGCCTATGTCGCACAATTTTGAAGCAGATCAAACGCCACCAAACGGGTCGGGTCATGCAGTTGATGCGTCAAAGTTGCCGATAATGCTTCGCAATCGACATGGGCGTTCGATTCGTCGAGTCTCATTCAGCCCGCTCTTTGCTCAAAGCTCGAGCCGCGTTGGCAGCTTCGATGAAATCATCAAAAATACCGTTGAATTTATAAAAGTGAACTATGCCGAAGAGCTTGGTCAGCTTAAATACGAAATATACGATTCCCCGAGCTACCGGCCTGGCACAAAGAAGGTGCGTCGCTGGGCAGTCAAAACAGATCAAATGACCATAGTTATTTATCGGCTGCCAATAGAGCGATTTGGCCAACACCGACGCAAAACTCATTTTGAGGTTCGCATGTCAATCGAATTTCAAGTTTTTAGTGCCGCAGCCGAACTTATTGGTCGCGAGCCAGACTTTTTTTTGGGTGACCACTAACCTGCTAGTGCAGGCTGACTTCGACTTGGCCGCCAAGGTTTTTGGCATCTAAGATTTTCAACGCGGCTATGCCGTTGTCGCGAGTCGTGGTGAGGTTTGCATACACTCTCGAGGTCGCTGAGATCTGCAAATTATCGCCGGCATGCGTTGGTGAATCAATAATTCCGCTCTGAGGCAAAACATAAGTTTTGGTTTTGCCGTGGGTGATGTCTTTGACGGTCACGGTAGTTTCACTGCGACTGTCGTTAGCGATGTTCAACGAGCTAAAGCCAGTGGCCGGAACCATGAAGTTGCGCATGGTCGTGATGGGTTCAGCGGCACTGATCCAAGTGAAATCTGAGCCTGTTGACGTCAAAACCTTGGCGGGGTCACGGCTGTTGGCGCTAACTTTCATCGATGCAAACAATGGTTTATCTGCAGTGACTTCAACAGAATATTTGCCGTCAGCCAGACCTGTCAAAGCAACATCGGTGCTCTGCCCAACAGCTATGTCTTGCCGAACCACTGTGCCAAAAGTTTTCGAATCGATTCCTGAAACCAAAATAGTCACGCTGGTTGAAGTTGCAGTGCCCGCGGTTACTTCAGGCACAAAAAGGCGCACCACCGGCGCCAAATCTGAATAATCAGGATTCGCTTTCGAGATTTCAGCCGCCGCCTTCGATGCTGCGATTGTTAGGCCTGGCAAAACTTGAGTCTGCTCGGCCGAGCTTGACGGTGAAATAAAATCGATTCCCGCTGCTATGGTGCCGC
>CAISOV010000083.1 GCA_903887175.1 uncultured Micrococcales bacterium | reverse complement strand
GGGTTGCCGTTAGCCAAAGCCACGAGTGCTTTGATGCCGGTGGTTTTTGGGGTGCTCACTTTGTGGGCAGCAGCTTGACCTGCAATGGCAACAGATGCTGGCGGCACAGTTGCAACTGCCTCAACGTTGGCCGCATAGCCACCTGGTGAACGCACGAAGGTGTCTTCGCCGATAGCTGATGGCGACAGAAACTCTTCGCTGGCTGAACCACCCATTGCGCCTGCGTCGGCACGCACGATGACATATTCGACACCCAGACGCGTAAAGATTCGCTCGTAGGCATCGCGTTGAGCTTGATAGGCCTTGTCAAGACCCTCATCGGTCACGTCGAAGCTGTAGGCATCTTTCATGACAAACTCGCGACCGCGAAGCAGACCGGCACGTGGGCGGGCTTCGTCGCGGTACTTGTTCTGAATTTGAAATAGAGCTACTGGCAGGTCTTTGTAGCTTGAATAGAGGTCTTTCACCAATAGGGTGAACATCTCTTCGTGGGTTGGAGCTAGCAGATAATCCGCTTTTTTGCGGTCTTGCAGGCGAAACAGGTTGTCACCGTATTCGGTCCAACGGCCGGTAGCCTCATAAGGTTCGCGCGGCAATAGCGCCGGAAAAAACACTTCTTGAGCGCCTGCGTTAGCCATTTCTTCGCGCACAACTTTTTCGATTTTGGCTTTTACGGCCAAACCGAGCGGCAACCAAGTGTAAATGCCGGGGGCAGCACGGCGAATGTAGCCGGCACGAAGCAAGAGCTTGTGGCTGGCAACCTCAGCCTCGGCTGGGTCTTCTCGAAGCGTGCGCAGAAACAGGTTTGATAGGCGTGTTGGCATGCCTACCAGTTTAGGCGAGCTATTTGATGATTTCGACGGTTGGCGAGCCAAGCTTGCTGGCGTCCATCTCGGCAGCCATGCGGTTTGCTTCTTCGATTAGTGTGGCGACGATTTCGCTTTCGGGCACAGTTTTGATTACTTCACCCTTGACAAAAATTTGACCTTTGCCGTTGCCTGAAGCCACACCTAGGTCTGCTTCGCGAGCTTCACCCGGGCCATTCACAACACAACCCATTACGGCCACGCGCAGTGGCACGGTTAGTTTTTCGAGGCCTGCTGTGACATCGTTGGCAAGTTTATAAACATCTACTTGGGCGCGACCGCAGCTTGGGCAGCTCACGATTTCGAGTTTGCGCGGGCGCAGGTTGAGGCTTTCAAGAATTTGCGAACCCACTTTGATTTCTTGAGCTGGTGGTGCCGAAAGCGAGACTCGAATAGTGTCGCCGATGCCCTGCGAAAGCAGCGCGCCGAAGGCTACCGAAGACTTGATGGTGCCTTGAAACTCTGGGCCTGCCTCGGTTACGCCTAGGTGCAGTGGCCAGTCGCCACGTTCAGCTAACAGCTGATAGGCACGCACCATAACAACTGGGTCATTGTGTTTCACAGAGATTTTGAAGTCGTGAAAGTCATGCTCTTCGAACAAGCTGGCCTCCCACACGGCAGACTCAACCAGGGCCTCTGGTGTGGCTTTGCCATATTTTTGCAAAAGTCGCGGGTCAAGCGAACCAGCGTTTACTCCGATGCGAATCGAAACGCCCGCTTCTTTAGCAGCCTTTGCAATTGGGCCAACCTGATCGTCGAACTGACGAATGTTGCCTGGGTTGACACGAACCGCGCCACAACCGGCATCGATGGCCTGAAAAACATATTTTGGTTGAAAGTGAATGTCGGCGATTACTGGAATTTGTGACTTTCGGGCAATTATGTGAAGCACATCAGCGTCGTCTTGGCTTGGGCAAGCCACACGAACGATGTCACAGCCACTTGCCGTTAGTTCAGCGATTTGCTGCAGTGTGCCGTTGATGTCGGTGGTTGGAGTGGTGGTCATCGACTGAACGCTAATCGGCGCATCGCCACCAACTGCAACTTTGCCCACCATAATCTTTCGCGAAACGCGTCGCGGAGCGATGACTGGAGGCTTTGCGCCTGGCATACCGAGGTTAATTGCTGCCAATTTCACACCTTTTCAAAAGTTCATGAATGTCAGAGGGCTTGCCCCAAAGCATTGGTTAAAGCATAAACGGCTAGGCGATTGGCTTTACGATGTCTGCCACTATGAAGAGCAAACTCATGGCCATCAAAACTAGCCACATTGCATAAGTCAGCGGAACTATTTTTGTTAGGTCAACCGGGCCTCGCCAGGTTTTTTTGCGCAACTTAAACCAGCCCCGCTTTATGCTTTCAAAAAGTGCAGCTGCCATGTGCCCGCCATCAAGCGGCAGCAGCGGAATCAAGTTGAAAACGAATAGCGCAAAGTTAAGCGATGCCAGAATGCTCAGCCCTGCCGCAAATTTCTGGGCAAGGTCAAGCTCGGGGCTGCTAGCAACTTGGCCGGCAATCTGACCGACACCGAGTAACGAAACTGGGCCGTTTGATGCTCGCTTGCCGCCGCCAAACGTCGCACTCGCCATTTGACCGACTTCACCCGGCAGGGCAATAATCATGCCCGCTGTGCCCCCAAGCTGATTGCCTATTTCGCCAACCACCTGTGATGCCGACTGCCCCACCATTGCAGGTTTGAGTTGAACCCCGATGAATGCGTGAAGTTGCTTGAGCGGGTTGCCGGCAGCGTCAATCATCGGCTTGCCAGTGGAGTCATAGACCGGCACCTGCATGGCTACCGGGGTAATCATCAAGTTGACGGTTTTGCCGCCGCGAAGCACCTGAATGCTGGTTGGTTGACCGATTCGATTCGCCAATTCGCCGCTGATGTCACTCCACTTAGAGGCTTGGATTCCGTTGAAAGCGACCACCCGATCACCGGTGATGATTCCAGCGGTTTTCGCGGGGCTGATTGGGTCTGCGGTGACACAGGCAAACTTAACCTGATCGCTAGGCACGCAGTCATAAACTTTGGCAATTGAGTTGCCCATAGCGGGCGTGCCGATCACGCCTAAGGCCAAAAACAGCAAAGCCGAGCCAAAGACCAAGTTCATAAACGGCCCACCAAACATGATGATGAGTCGCTTATAAATCGGCAAACTGGTAAACCATCGGTTTTTGGCAACCGAAGCTGATTGGTCGGCATTAGCCTCACGGGCTTGGTCCACGAGCTCACGCCAGAACTTAGGCGCCCGAAGGCCTCGCTTAGCAGATAACTGCGTGCCGTTTGCATCGTCGGCAGTTTTGCTGGGAAACATTCCAACCATCGCAATGTAACCACCGAGGGGAATCATCTTGAAACCATATTCGGTTTCACCGCGTCGCCAAGATTTGATTGTTGGGCCAAACCCAATCATGTATTTTGTGACCAACACCCCAAATTTTTTAGCTGGATACATGTGGCCGAGCTCATGAATCGCAATCGAGGCGCCGACGCCAATCATTAGCAAGACAACACCGAGAATAAAAAGCAAAGTTTGGTTCACGCTTCAACGCTAACTGATGGTGCTGACAATTTGCCTAAGATTTGCAAGGTAGGTCTGGTGCGGCTAGCAAGCCGTTGCCATTTGCGCTTCGGCTCGGTCGCGAGCCCAAGTTTCGGCAGCCAATACTGCATCCAGACTCAAAATTGGGTCGGCATTGTGAGCGTCAACAACTCTCTCAACCACATCAACAATTTGGTTGAAACCGATGCGTCCAGCATGAAAAGCTTCGACAGCCTGCTCGTTGGCCGCGTTATAAACGGCAGGGTAGGTCAAACCAGCGGTGCCAACCTGTCGCGCCAACCGCACCGCGCCAAAAACGGCTTCGTCAAGTGGCTCAAAACTCCAAGTGGCCGCTTGAGTGAAGTCGCAAGCGGCAGCCACATTTGGCACACGCTCGGGCCAAGACATTCCCAGGGCAATCGGCAGCTTCATGGTCGGCGGTGAGCACTGCGCGATCACCGAGCCGTCAACGAACTCAACCATCGAGTGAACGATTGATTGCGGGTGCACAGTGACGGCGATGCGATCGAATGGCACATCAAACAAAAGGTGAGCTTCGATCAGCTCAAGACCTTTGTTGACCAAAGTTGCCGAGTTTGTCGTCACCACTTTGCCCATCACCCAGGTTGGGTGGGCAAGCGCCATTGCTGGGGTAACGTCTTGTAGCTGCTCGCGTGAATACCCGCGAAATGGGCCGCCTGACGCGGTCAAGATGAGCTTTTGCACTTCACTTGAAGTGCCACTGAGCAAGCACTGGGCAAGCGCTGAGTGTTCGCTGTCGACCGGCACAATTTGCCCAGGTTTTGCAGCTTCGGTAACCAGGCGGCCGCCAACAATAAGAGACTCTTTGTTGGCTAGGGCAAGCGTCTTGCCAGTTTCAAGGGTCGCAAGGGTTGGGGCCAGACCGATCGAGCCGGTAATTCCGTTGACTACAACATCGGCGTCAGTGTCAAGCACGAGCCTCGTTGCCGCCTCAGCACCGAGCACAGCTTTGTCGGCGGCGACCCCAAAAATGCGGCGCTGCTGCTCAAGCAATTCGGCGTTGGTGCCCGCAGCCAAACCAACCACTTTGAAACGATCAGGGTTCGCAGCGACCACCTCAAGTGCTTGGGTGCCGATTGAACCGGTTGAGCCGAGAATTATTACGGAGCGCATGCGTTTATTGTGCCAGTTGTTTGCACATCTGCTGGACTTTGCCTGAAATCTTTATGCGGCTTGGGCGCAAGCTTGCCTAAGCGAGTTTGCGCGGGCATAGACTTTTATTTATGAGCGAATTCACTATCGCGCAACAGCGCAAAGTTGTTACTGAGATTCCTGGCCCTAAATCACAAGCTCTTCAAGCTCAGCGCCTAAAAGCCGTTGGCGCTGGCGTTGGAACCGCCTTGGGCATTTTTGTTGAAAAAGCTAATGGCGCAATCATTATAGATGCCGACGGCAACCACATTATTGACCTTGGTTCGGGCATTGGTGTTACCACCATCGGGCACACTAACGCCGGTGTCATCAACGCGGTTCGCGAGCAGGTTGGTGAACTCACCCACACACTTTTCACTTTGACGCCTTATCAGGAATACGTCGAGGTCTGCCAGATTCTTAACGCCCACATGCCTGGCAACTTTGCCAAGAAGTCGGCTCTATTCAACTCAGGTTCTGAAGCTGTCGAAAATGCGGTGAAGATTGCTCGCAAATTCACCGGTCGCGGCGAGATCGCAGTTTTTGACCACGGATACCACGGCCGAACTAACCTCACCATGGCGATGAACTTCAAGGCCATGCCTTATGCATCAGGCTTTGGCCCTTTTGCGCCGGGTGTAACCCACGTTCCGATGAGCTACCCGCTTCGCGACCCAGCTGGTCTCACTGGCGAACAAGCCGCCCAGCGCTCAATCACTTATCTTGAAAAGCGCATTGGCGCCGAAAACTTGGCGGCGATTGTCATTGAACCGATTCAGGGCGAGGGTGGCTTTATTGTTCCTGCCCCCGGCTTCTTGACGGCGCTCTCGAACTGGGCTCACGAAAACGGCATTGTTGTCGTTGCTGACGAAGTGCAGGCTGGTATTGCCCGCACCGGTCAGTGGTTTGCGAGCGAGTTCGAACCAACTTTCGAACCAGATCTGATGACCATCGCTAAGGGCATTGGCGGCGGCATGCCGATTTCAGCGGTCACCGGTCGAGCTGAGATCATGGATGCATCGCACCCTGGCGGCATCGGCGGAACATTTGGCGGCAACCCAGTTTCAGCGGCTGCAGCCATTGCGGTGCTTCGTCAGATCGAAGCCGGTGGCGTGCTCGAAGAAGCTAAGCGCATCGAAGGCATTCTCTATGGTCGCCTAGAGGCGATGCAGGCGAAATACCCTCAAATCGCTCAGGTTCGCGGTCGCGGGGCGATGGTTGCGATAGAGCTCGTAGAGCCTGGCACTTTGAACCCGAACCCGGCAGCGGTGAACGCGATTGTCGCTCACTGCCACAAAAACGGTGTATTGATTTTGAACGCGGGAACCTACAACAACGTCATTCGTTTCTTGCCGTCACTGGCTATCACTAACGAACTGCTCAACGATGCGCTTGATGTTGTCGAGGCCGGTCTAGCAAGCCTTTAGGCAAAAAGATGTCGCAACTCTCTAACGTGAGCTACCCTGACCGCGCCAAACTAGCCCGCCTTTATGAGGCTGAGGTAGCAAAGTTCGTTGCCAGCCACCCAGAGTCGGCGAAGGCTCACGCTGCCGCGGTGGGCCCAATGATGAACGGCGTTCCAATGTCGTGGATGGCCAAGTGGCCAGGACCACATCCGGTTTATGTGGCTGCTGCCAAAGGCTCACGTTTCACCGACGTTGACGGCATTCAATATGTTGACTTTTGTTTGGGTGACACTGGCTCAATGGTTGGGCACTCGCCCGACGCTTCAATTGCAGCAATTGCCAAACAGCTAGCTCAAGGCATAACTTTTATGCTGCCGACAGCAGATGCCACGGTGGCGGCCGCAACTTTGGCCGAACGTTTTGGCTTGCCCAAGTGGCAGTTCACGCTCACCGCAACTGATGCTAACCGTCACATTATTCGCTACGCCCGCCACGTCACTGGGCGCCGCAAGATTCTGGTTCACGACTTTTGTTATCACGGCACTGTTGACGAAACTTTTGCAAACCTTGACGATGCCGGCAACACGGTTAGTCGCGAGAACAACATCGGTGCGCCGTTTGACGTGGCCGAAACCACGATCGTGGTGCCGTTCAACGACCTTGCAGCAGCCGAGGCTGCCTTCGCGACCGGCGAAGTCGCTGCCGCGCTTATTGAACCCGCGATGACCAACATTGGAATCGTGTTGCCAGAGCCGGGCTATCTTGAGGGCTTGCGCGAGCTTTCCACCAAATATGGCGTGGTGCTGATTCACGATGAAACCCACACGCTAAGCGAAGGCGTGGGCGGCATGACGGCTCGCCGCGCGCTGTCACCAGACGCTGTAGTTTTGGGCAAGACCATCGGCGCAGGCATTCCTGCCGGCGCCTTTGGAATGAGCCAAGAATTAACTGACCGAGTTCTTGCGAGCGTGCACCTCGAACACATCGACGTGGGCGGTGTTGGCGGCACTTTGGCCGGCAATGCGCTTTCGATGGCAGCCGTTCGCGCAACCCTAACCGAAGTGCTAACGCCTGAAGCTTTTGTCGGCATGGAGGCTCTTTGTGACATCTGGACAGCCGATGTGCAAGCCATTATCGACAAATACAACGCGCCTTGGCAGGTTTCGCAGCTGGGATGCCGCGCTGAATACAGCTTCAGAGCAAGCGCGCCGCGCAACGGTCGTGAAGCTGCCGACGCCGATGACTTTGAGCTGCAACAGTACCTGCACTTGCACGCTCTCAACAGCGGCGTTTTGATGACACCGTTTCACAACATGGCGCTGATGTCACCAGCCCACACTTTGGCAGACGTCAAGCGTCACACCGAACACTTTGAAAAAGTTGTTGTTTCGCTTTTTGGCTAATGCGCGAACGCTAGATCGAGCGAGCCTTAGGCGCTGTACTTTTTGCGGCGCATGGCGCTGACCACCTGCATCACTATCACAACCGTGATAGCAACCAAAAAGACTGCAGAACTCACAACGTTGGCCTCAGCCGGCACTCCGCGCGCTGCTGAAACATAGACGAACAGTGGGAACGTCTTGGTGGCGCCATTATTGAAGTACGTGATGATGAAGTCGTCAAAACTAAGCGCAAAAGAAAGCAAAGCCGCCGACACAATGCCAGGAAGCAACAACGGAAAAGTCACTTTCAAAAAAACTTTGAAAGGGTTGGCATAGAGGTCGCGGGCCGCCTCTTCAAGCACGGGGTCAAGAGTTTGAACTCTCGCTTTTACTGTGACCACGACGAAACTTATGCAGAACATGATGTGCGCCAGAATGATCGTCGTGTAACCGAAAGCAAAGGTGTCTAGGCCATTGGTCTGCAGCAAAAAGAAAAGTGCGGCTAGACCGGCACCCATAACAATCTCGGGGGTAGCCATTGGCAAGAACAAGAGCAGGCTAACGAATGAGCGGGCTCTAAAACGGTAACGCACCAGAGCGATGGCCATCATGGTTCCGATAATGGTTGCTACCAAGGTTGCGACGCCGCCAATAAAGAATGAGTTGCCCACTGCCTCACAGATACCCGGCTGGTCGCAAACGTTGGTCCAGTGGTGAATCGTGAAACCCTCCCAAACCGTGTTGGAACGAACCGAGTCGTTGAACGAGAACACGATTGTGTAAACAATCGGGGTGAGCAAAAATACCAGTGCTAACAAGGTGTAGACCCAAAGCAGCGAGTCACCGACGCGATATTTGCGACGATTGCGCGCAGCAGGGTTTGAGGCAGCCGGGTTTGAGGCAGCAGGGTTTGAAGCGAGCGAGGTCATAGCAGCTCCTCAGTTCCGGCGCGACGAACATAGATAGACACCAAAATCAAAATGGTTGCCATGAGCAGCACAGAAAGTGCAGAGGCATAAGGGTAGTTTTGGTTCGACAAGAAATCTTGGTCAACCATGTTGCCGATCATTGATGTGTCTGACGAGCCCAAAAAGTCACGACTGGCGTTTACGTAGTCACCGGCAATCGGAATAAACGTGAGCAGGGTGCCAGAAACCACTCCCGGCATTGAAAGCGGCAGTGTGATTTTAGTAAAAACTTTGAAGGGGTTGGCGTATAGGTCGGCGCCGGCTTCAATCAGGCGGCCATCTAGCCGTTCGAGAGTTGTGAAAAGCGGCAGCGTCATAAATGGAATGAAGTTGTAGGTCAAACCAAAAACCACGGCGGCTGGGGTGCCAATGAAATAGCCGTCGTGAGGCACGAGCCCGATATTCTGCAGCACCCCTAGCAATGGCGAACCAACTGACAAAAGTTGTTTCCAGGCAACCGTGCGAAGCAAAAAACTAATGAAGAACGGCGCAATGACCAAAACCAGCGTCATGCGCTGCAGCAGCGGCCATCGGCGCACTTTGACGCCGACAAAATAAGCCAACGGATAACTGATAAGCAGCGCAAAGATTGTGGCGAGAAACGCATAGCCAAACGAGCGAAAAATTTGCAGGCTGTATTTGACTGCGACATCGGCAAAGTTTTGAACGTTGAAGTCATAAACATAGGCACCAATCGCACCCGAGGCGTCTGGGCTTTCTAGTGCCGTGACCACCAGCTGCACAAGGGGTGTTAAGAAGAAGAGCGCTAAATAGAGCAGGCCCGGAATCAGCAAAATGCCAGCAACAATGGCACCTTTGCGGTCGCCCTTCAAAGCACTTTTTGAAGCGCCTTTGGAATTGCGCTTTGAACTGCCTTTTGCAGTGCCGCCCGAGAAACCCGCGATTGCCACGCGCTAATCCTCTTCGGTGCCGACAGGTAGGTCTGCCAAACCAAATGCGTGCTCAACCTTAAAACTAACCCACACCTGCGCCCCAAGCTCAACCACTGGGCTTTTGCCAACGTTTTGCGCGAACACGGTCACGCTGCCAACCTGCGGAATCTCGATGAGGTACTGGTTGCTCACACCGGTGAACCGAATGTCGATGATTTCGCCCGGGCCCAAGATGTTTTGGCCAGCGGCTGCAGCCGGAGCGCTTTCGTGAAACTGCACTTTTTCGGGGCGCACACCGACCGCGATTTTGCCCGCAGTTTTTTCGGCACGAGCTACCGGCACTGTGATCTTGTTGCCGTGCAAGTTGATGCTCACTGCACTGTCGTTAGTTTCGACGACGTCGCCAACAAAGAGGTTCGACTGGCCCAAGAACTTAGATACGAACGCAGTCTTTGGTCGATCATAAAGTGCTTCAGGAGCACCCATCTGTTCAATGCGACCCTTGTTCATAACCGCAACGGTGTCTGCCATATCCATGGCTTCTTCTTGGTCGTGGGTGACGTGCAAGAACGTGAGGCCAACTTCGATCTGAATTGCCTTTAGCTCGATTTGCATTTGGCGGCGAAGCTTGAGGTCAAGCGCCCCGAGTGGCTCATCAAGCAGCAAAAGCGAAGGGCGGTTGACAATGGCCCTGGCCAAAGCAACGCGCTGCTGCTGACCACCCGATAGCTGCTGAGGTCTGCGGTCTGCGAGGTGACTGAGCTCAACTAGAGCAAGGGCGTCTTGTGCTTTTTTAAGCGGTTCATCAACTTTGCGCTGCCGCAAACCGAAAGCCACGTTGTCAAGCACGGTCATGTGTGGGAACAATGCATAGCTTTGAAAAACCGTGTTGACCGCGCGCTGGTGAGGCTTGGTGTCAGTAATGTCTTCGCCACCCAAAAACACCCGACCTGAAGTTGGAGTTTCGAGACCGGCAACGATTCGCAAAGTTGTGGTCTTGCCACAGCCTGAAGGACCAAGCAATGCAAAGAACTCGCCGGCGTTAATCTTCAGGTCGAGATCTTCGATAGCTGTGAAGCCCGGGAACTCTTTGCGAATGTTGACGAGTTCGAGAGCTGCGCCCGATGAAGAAGCTTTAACTGAGTTGGCCAAGGTTATGCCACACCACTGATAACGTCGCTCCACGCAGTTGAAAACTCATTGTCTTCTTTTGGCGTTAGTGGCCTAAAGTTGTGCAACTTGTTTTTATAGGTGTCTGCACTCGGGAACATCAGTTCGTTGTTGCCCAAGCTTGGGTTTTGCGAAATCACGAGCTCTTTAGTGCCTTTAACCGGTGGCACATAGTTCACGCCCGCCAATGCCAACTTGGCTGCCACTGCAGGCTCAAAATAATAGTTCATGATTTTTTCAGCGTTGGCCGCATGCGGTGAACCCATTGGAATAACAAAGTTGTCACAGGCAAAAGTTGAGCCAGAGTCAAGCAAAACGACACCGAGGTTATCATTTCCAACTTCGATGTTTTTTCCGATCAAGTCGCCAGCCCAAATAATGCCAGCAACAGCGTCGCCCGCATCGTTGAAGTCGTCGATATAAGAGTTTCCCTTCACATTGCGAATCTGCTTGCCAACAACCTGAGCTTTGAGCTTGTCGAGAGTGTTATAAAAGTCGTCTGAAGTGAACTTTGCGATGTCGATGCCGTCAGCCATCATCATGATGCCAAGGGTGTCGCGCATTTCGCTCAAAACTTCAACCTTGCCTTTGAGCTCTGGGGCCCATAGGTCAGCGACTGAAGTAGGTGCGTCTTTGCCCGTCAGTTTTTTATAGTTCACTTTGTGGTATCCGATGGCGGCAATGATGCCCTTCCATGGCAAAGAAAATTTGCGACCCGGGTCAAAGTCGCCAAAGTGGCCGGCCGCACCATCAAAAGCAGGGTCTAGATTGGCTGTCGGCAAGGCATTTGGAATATTTGTGTAGTCAAGCGCCTGCACATAACCGTTGTCAATTAGACGCGCGATCATCCAGTCGGTCAAACACATCGTGTCGGCACCGGTGTCTTTGCCGGCCATCAACTGGTTTTTCACGCGAGCAAAATAGCTGTTGTTGTCGTCAACATTGATGTTGTAAGTGACCTTGATTCCGGTCTGAGCTTCGAAAGCTTTAATGGTCGGAAAACTCTGGTCGCTTTCGCCGTCGATGTAATAAGGCCAGTTGTCCCACGTAACAACCTTTTCGGTTGCCGACACGTCGGTGGCCGGAGTCAGAGTCTTGGTGTTGCTGCCGCCCGGCTTGGCACAGGCAGCTAAGAAAGCAGCAATTGAGGTTGCGCCGGCGCCCGCTAAAACTGTGCGGCGGGTTACTGGGCTCTTTGCAAAAGCTAAAGCTTGTTGAAACATCGGATCTTCTGAGAATGATTTGCTCATCGAAGGGCTCCTAAAAGTTTGGGATGCCGAAGCAACCAGACCAACACAACCTGACGCAACAAATTAGCGTGTAAAAAAATAATGCCACAGAACTCAGGTTTTCAAGCCCAAAACGGCGAAATCCGTTAGTCGAATTTAGAAACAGAAACTGATTTCGTTCTTAAAATCGCAAAACGCAACGGAATCAGTAGTGAATTTGCGATTTTGGTGCGGTATCGTTTATTTGTATGCCTCGCGAAGTTGCGGGGCGAGGAGAAAAAATGAAGATTTCAGTTGTCGCCGAAGTCAAAAACAACGAGTTTCGCGTTGCTATCACTCCAGCCGGGGTGCACGAACTTGTAGCAACTGGCCACCAAGTTTCAGTTCAATCTGGTGCCGGTGTCGGTTCTGCTATCACAGACAGCGAGTTCGCAGCCGCTGGCGCACAAATCACTTCTGATGCCGCAGCAGCCTGGGCCGCCGGCGAAATGATTCTTAAAGTCAAAGAGCCAGTCCCCAGCGAATATGACTACCTTCGCCCGGGCATGGTGCTTTTCACCTATCTTCATCTTGCAGCCGACCCAGAGCTCACGCGCGTTTTGCTCGACCGCGAAGTCACAGCTATTGCATATGAAACCGTGCAGCTGCCAAACCGCGCGTTGCCGCTGCTGGCACCGATGAGCGAGGTTGCTGGAAGGCTCTCTGTGTTGGTTGGCGCCAACACTTTGCTAGCGCAAAACGGCGGCAACGGTCAGCTACTCGGTGGCGTGCCTGGCACTCGCCCAGCTCGCGTGGCAGTTTTGGGCGGCGGCGTGGCAGGCACCAACGCGGTTGCTATGGCTGTGGGCATGGGCGCCGAAGTAACCGTTTTAGACACTAACCTCGCACGCTTGCGTGAGCTCGACGCACTATATGCTGGCCGCTTGCGCACCATCGTTTCGAACACCTTTGAGGTTGGCCGCGCGGTTAAAGAGGCTGATCTCGTGATTGGTTCGGTGCTTATTCCCGGCGCCAAAGCCCCAAAGCTCGTAACCAACGAAATGGTTGCGGGCATGAAGCCCGGCAGTGTGCTCGTTGACATTGCGATCGACCAGGGCGGTTGCTTTGCCGACTCGCACGCCACGACCCATGCCGAACCTACCTTCAAGGTTCACAACAGCATCTTCTATTGCGTGGCAAACATGCCAGGCGCTGTGCCGCACACCTCTACATACGCGCTGACCAACGCGACGCTGCCCTATGCGCTTTCATTGGCGAATCTCGGATGGCGTGCCGCTTGCCAAAAAGACCCAGCGTTGGCCCTGGGCCTGAACACGCACGGGGGTCGCTTGCTCAATGCTGCGGTTGCGAGTGCCTTAGGTCTCGAGGCTGACGCCTTGGCGACCGTGCTTGGCTAATCAATGCCAACAGCAAACCAGAACTCGGTGGGCGGTTGATATGGCTCAAGCCACAATGCTCGACGAAATCCTTCGATGCGCGTTAGCGTGACGGGTGCCGATGGTTTTCGCAAGACGCCCGCTGCGCCGATGCTTAACTGTGCCAAGTCAACGGGGTCGACCTCGCCAATCGCACATCTAAGGCGAAAATTTGTGAGCAGTAACCGCGGAATGCCGACGAGCGACTGGTTGGTGGCTATCAGATTGAAGCCCAGCGAACGCCCACGTGTGGCAATATTTTCAACAAGTGCCGCCGCCGAACGAGAGCTAGCCAGCACGGCAGCTAGCTCGTCGATTGTCACAACGATTCGGTCAAGCGACCCAACCTTGGCGCGATAAGTCTCAATATTGGCTACTTTGTCATCTGCAAAAAGTTGCTCGCGGCGAGCCAGTTCGTCGGCGAGCGCTGCCCAGAACGGCTCGTGATCTTCTGCTGCCAAATCAGTAAGCAGACCCGCTGTGTTCGGGTGTTCAGCAAAATCGGCAAGACCGGCACCCCCTTTGAAGTCAATCAAAACCAAGCGCAGACTCGAGTGGTTCGAAGGCCGAAGCAGCGAACGCAAAAGCGCCTTAAGCAGCTCACTCTTGCCTGCACCGGTTGGGCCAAGTAACAAAAGGTGTGGGCCTTCGGCATTAAGGTCGACCTCAAAGTCGCTCTGACCCGCAACGCCCAACCAAGCCGCAAGCTCGCTGTTGCCTTGTGGTTGCCAATGCCGATAGCGAGCGCGCTCAAGCGCGGCCGAAGCAAAGCCCAGCGGCTGAAGCGATTGGCAATGCTCATAGACCCGTTGGTGCCAATCGCGCTTCCAAAAAAGCTGGCGCCTTGGCAGCACCTTATTGCCAATCGCCACCCCGCTTGAGCTCAACCGAACCGGGTCGTTTATGTCAAAGTTGCTGCTGCGCGAGCGCATCCAAGTTATAAGAACAATCAGTAACGCGCTTGAACCGCTTAGTGCGAGCAGTTGCCATGTGCCTTGCGCGAACCCAGCATAGAGGGCAAATGAGAGTGAGGGCAGAATCCACAAAAGTTGCACCGCTCAACTTTTTCAGAACCAAGTCGCAACGGTGACGAACCGCTTCGAATTGTGCACAAATGATCTAAAAGGCCAGCTGTGAAAAGAGGTGCCCCATTCGAGGCACCTCAAATTTATTGCTGGCAAAACGTTTAAACAGCCGACCAACCGGCATCGATGTTCAATATGGCGCCATTGACAAACTTCGATTCGTCAGTTGCTAGATAAAGTGCCGCATAAGCGATGTCGATTGACTCACCAAAAGCTGGTGCCATCGAAGCCCACTCCCCTGCGCGTGCCGGACCAACCGAGGTCAGATCCATGTCAGCAACTTTGCCCGCTGTGTTCTGCATGATGCCGGTAGCGACGCCACCGACTGCGAGGCCGTTGCAACGAATGCCTTTCTTGGCATACATCCACGCTGTGTTTTTAGTCAAACCAACCGCGGCATGCTTGCTCATTGTGTAGACCACGCCAGCTGCGCCACCACCGATGCCGGCCAGCGAAGCAACGTTGACAATCACACCTTTGTTTTGACCCAAAAAGTGCGGTAAAGCTGCGTTGATTAGATAGAGCGGACCATAGGTGTTGATCGCCATAACGCGTTCGAGGGTTGCCTCATCAAAGTCACCTGCGGCAGCCATGTTGTCCATAATGCCCGCATTGTTTACGAGAATGTCGATGCGACCATATGTGTCAATCGCAGTTTGAATAATGCGCTGGTCGTCGGCTCGATTTGAAACATCGCCCTGCACGCCCGTGATGTCGCCACCTGCAGCTTTCACCTCGGCCACAACCTCGTCAAGACTTGTTTGGTTCCACTCAGCAGCAACAACTTTTGCGCCTTCTTTTGTGAACAGGTTCGCCATTGCGCGCCCCATGCCCGAACCGGTACCAGTGATTACTGCTACTTTGCCTTCTAGTCTCATGATTTCTGCCCCTTTTCATAAACCCGAATGGTTTATTAATTTGAGGCTACGCCTTGTATTTCAAAAAACTAGTTAGTGTCGACTAACTAAACACAGCACTTTGCGACTAGTCGCCGATGTAACTCATCACGTGCTTGATGCGGGTGTAATCTTCAAAGCCATACATTGACAAATCTTTGCCATAGCCTGAGTGCTTGAAACCACCGTGAGGCATTTCGGCAGCCAATGGAATGTGGGTGTTGATCCACACGCAACCAAAGTTCAGGCCCTTAGCAAAACGCATTGCGCGAGTGTGATTTGTAGTCCAGACCGAAGAAGCTAAACCATAGGCCACGTCATTGGCGTTGCGCATCGCTTCGGCATCATCTTTGAACTTTTGAACCGTGATGACCGGGCCAAAAATCTCGCTCTGAATAACCTCGTCTGTCTGAGTGAGGCCCGAAACCACAGTTGCCTCGTGATAGTAGCCAGCTTCGCCAGCAATGCGGTGGCCGCCGGCTTCAATGTTCGCGTGGTTTGGCAGACGGTCGATGAAGCCCTGAACGCGGGCAATCTGGTTTGCATTGTTGAGCGGACCAAACAAAATGTCATCGCGCGACGGCGCACCCGTAACAGCATTGGCGCGAACCTCAGCAGTTAACAGGGCAACGAACTCGTCGTGAACCGACTCGTGCACCAAGATGCGAGTCGCCGCGGTGCAGTCTTGACCCGCGTTAAAGAAGCCGGCGACCACGATTTGGGCAACCGCTTTAGGCAGGTCAGCGTCAGCAAACACAATCACAGGTGCTTTGCCACCCAACTCGAGGTGAACTCGCTTGAGGTCTGCGGCGGCGGCCTGAGCCACCTCCATGCCGGCTCGAACCGAACCAGTGATCGACACCATTTGCGGAATCTGGTTTTCGATCATCGCACGACCAGTGCCGCGGTCACCCGTGACCACGTTAAACACACCGGCAGGCAAAAACTCGCTGGCGATTTCGGCTAGCAACAAGGTTGAAGCCGGGGTGGTGTCTGACGGCTTCAAAACAATTGTGTTGCCGGCAGCAATCGCCGGCGCGAACTTCCAGGTGGCCATATTCAACGGATAATTCCACGGCGTCACCTGACCGATCACACCGATTGGTTCACGACGAATCGAAGACGTGTGGTCGCGGGCATACTCGGCAGTGGCCCGCCCCTCAAGGTTGCGCGCGGCACCGGCAAAGAAACGTATCTGGTCAACCGACGGGGCAATCTCATACTCCACAAGAGTCGAACGAGGCTTGCCGGTGTTTTGACTTTCAACATCAGCGAACTCTTCGGCGCGTGCCTCCATGGCATCTGCAATTCTGAACAGCGCCAGCTGGCGTTCGCTTGGTGTGGCCTGTGACCACTCTTCAAAAGCCTTATCTGCGGCTTTGAAAGCGGCATCAACATCGGCGGCATTTGAAACTGGGCTGGTTGCATAAACCTGCGCGTCTGCTGGGTTTATGATGTCTAGTTTGCCCTCACCGCGGGCTTCAACATACTCACCGTTAATAAAGTTCTTAAGTTCACGAACTGCCATGATTAGACTCCTTTGACTTATGGCTATTTTATATGCCCAGCTTTCTTGCATCCGTAGCAAATTTGGCAATTTTGCTATCGAATTAGTTGCGAAATGGTAAATATGGTGCGGAATCGTTAGTGAAATGCCATTTTTAGTGACAAAATCTTTATATGTCACGAATTATTCGCGCCAAATCGAGCCAACTCGATGATGTCTCTAAATCAATCATCGAAGAGCTTCAGCATGACGGCCGAAAATCTTATGCCGAAATTGGTAAAAACGTCGGACTGAGCGAAGCAGCAGTGCGTCAACGCGTGCAAAAACTCACCGAAACCGGCGTAATGCAAGTGGTAGCCGTGACCGACCCAATGCAGCTTGGTTTCTATCGCCAAGCGATGATCGGCATTCGATGCGGTGGCGACACCCGTGAAATCGCCGACAAAATTGCCGAACTCATGGCCGTTGACTATGTGGTGCTAACCGCAGGTAGCTTTGATATTTTGGTTGAGGTGGTCTGTGAGAACGATGAAGATCTCATCGACTTACTCAACGAAAAAATCCGGACACTGCCCGGAGTGACCTCGACTGAGACATTCGTCTATTTGAGGCTGCACAAGCAGTTCTACAACTGGGGCACCCGCTAAGCACCCGCTAGGCACCCCAGAAAACCAACTAGTTAAGAGTGATATCAAATGGCAACCAAGGAAAGCCAAGCAGGAAAGCTTGTTCGCGGAATTAAGTCCGTGTTCAAGGCTCCGGTCAAACCGGCCAGCGCAGCAGCAGACCGCGCCACCCCGCTGCAAGATGCCCGCAAAGCAGGCATCGAGCCGACACACGAAATGCTTCAAAAATCTGCCAAAGAGCACATGTTTTTGCATTTCACCAGGCACAGCCCTTATCAAAAGGCTGACATGCCAATCATTACCCGCGCTTCTGGTCACCACTTTTGGGACAGCACCGGCAAGCGATACTTTGACGGAATCTCGAGCCTATTTTCGGTAAACGCCGGTCACGGCCGTGAACGTCTTGCCGAAGCTGCTGCCAAGCAGATGAAAGAGCTCGACTATTTTCCGCTCTGGTCACACGCACACCCAGCAGGCATCGAGCTTGCTGAACGCCTAATCAGCTATGCACCTAAAGGCTTGAGTCGAGTGTTCTTCACCACCGGTGGTGGCGAGGCAAACGAAACGGCCTGGAAGCTAGCAAAGCAATACTTCAAAATGACTGGCAAGCCAATGAAGCACAAGGTTTTGACCCGCGCAGTTGCCTATCACGGCACTTCGCACGGAGCCCTGTCGCTAACCGGCATTCCATCGATGAAGAAGATGTTCGAACCGCTAGTGCCAAGCACGTTTCGCGTGCCGAACACTAACTGGTACCGCGCGCAAGATGACTTTGCCACCGAAGAAGAGTTTGCTATTTGGGCCGCTAATCGTGTCGAAGAAATGATCTTGTTTGAAGACCCAGACACCGTCGCTGCCTTCTTCTTAGAGCCAGTTCAAAACTCGGGCGGATGCTTCACTTCGCCAAAGATCTATTTCGACATGGTTCGTGAAATCTGCAACAAATATGATGTTCTGCTGGTGGCCGACGAGACCATCGACGGCTTTGGCCGCATTGGCACCATGTTTGCTTCAGAGTTGTACGGCTTCGAACCTGACATGTTGGTTTGCGCCAAAGGCATGACCAGCGCCTATGCACCTATTGGCGCGTTGATGATCAGCGAGCGCTTGTTTGAACCCTTCAAACACGGCACCACGCTGTTCCCCCACGGTTACACCTATGGTGGCCACCCAGTTTCGGCTGCCGTCGCTTTGGCTAACCTTGACGTCTTTGAAGAAGAAGACTTGGTTGGCAACGTGGCTCGCAACACTGGTGCGTTCAGGGCAACTCTTGAAAAGCTAAAAGACTTGCCGATTGTTGGCGATGTTCGCGGCGAAGGTTACTTCTTTGCAATCGAACTTGTGAAAGACAAGAACACCAAAGAGACGTTTAATGACGCTGAGTCAGAGAAACTGCTTCGAGGCATTTTGAGTCACCGCATGTTCGAAGAGGGTTTGTATTGCCGCAGCGACGACCGTGGCGACCCGGTTGTGCAGCTTGCCCCGCCTTTGACCATCGGCCAAGACGAGTTCAACGAGATTGAGCAGATTTTGCGCGGATGCCTCGACGAAGCGTGGCGTGCGTTCTAAAGAATCAATAAAAAAGAAGGGCTCGGTCGAAAGACCGGGCCTTTCTTTTTTTGCGCACAATTTTCACTTTTGCTACTTGTCACCCGACTAGCATTTATTAAACACGGATGCCGCCGCCGACAGTTAGGTTTTGGGAATGAAAACTGTAATCTTCGACTCAGCCCTAACCATCGACTCACCTATTGGCCCAATCGCTCTCAAGTCTCACGACAACGCCGTGGTCAAAGTCGACCTACTCGGCTCAGCGACTGCGAGAAACGTTTCTAACACGGCTAGTGCCGCAGCCGGCACCGCCACTCCCCCTGCCAAAGTACTCGTCGAAGCCGCTGCCCAGGTGCGCGATTTCTTCGCGGGCAAACGCAAGAACTTTGACTTTGCAGTGGCTTATGAGGGCACTGACTTTCAGCGCGCAGTTTGGGTCGAGATTGCCAAAGTGGGCTTCGGTGAGGCAATCACCTACGCCGAAATTGCTCGCCGCATCGGCAACCCTGCTGCCGTTCGAGCCGTTGGCGGTGCCGTGGGCTCAAACCCTGTGCCACTCGTCGTCGGCTGCCACCGCATTTTGGGCGCCGGCGACCGCATCACCGGCTATAGCGGTGGCGACGGCCTGCCAACCAAACGCTGGTTGCTAGCCCACGAAGGCATCACATATCGTGATGTTCCTGAGGTTCGCCGCGACGCCGAGACTTCAATAAAACTCGAATGAAAGATGACTCGCACTAGCGACATAATCACAATATGACCCCTGACGAATTCAGCGCGCTATATCGCCAGCACCAGACGCCAATCGCCAAGTTCTTGGCAAGGCGCGTTGAGTTCTCAGAAGTCGAAGATCTTTGTTCAGAGGTTTTTGAGATCGCGTGGAGCAAGCGCGTTGACGCTGTAGCTGGCTTTGAGCTGCCATGGCTTTATCGCATTGCTGGCTTCGTGGTGGCCAACGCGCGTCGGCGAGCCACAACGCGCAATCGTTTCATCGCCAGCCTCACCCCGCCCGACCACTCCCCCTCGGCAGAGTCAATCGCAGTGGCCGACATCGCGCTTGCCCAGGCCTGGGCCAAACTCGGCGCGGCCGAACGCGCCACGTTGGCACTCGTGGCTTTCGAAGGTCTTCGTGTTGAAGAAGCCGCTGCAGCACTGGGTATCTCTGCAAACGCGGTCAGCATTCGCCTGCACCGCGCCCGCACTAAGCTCGCTGAGCTTCTGAAAGATTAGCCAAGAAAGCGACATAACCAACATATGAACGAAAATAATTCGCACAACGGTTCGCTTGAAAACTCGGCGAACGACGAACTGCTAGCTCGCGTCGCAGCTGCCGACCCATCCGCTGGCTTTGATGCCAGCACCCTCAGCGCGACCCTCGTCGATGACGCCATCGCACATGCATCGTCAGCGGCATCAACACCCCAAAGTGCCGCCGGCCGTGTCGCCTCGCAAATCGCAAGCCGGATTGCCGAAGCCTACCAAACCCGCCCACGTTTCGTGCTCGGGTCATCATTGAGCGCCGTTGCCGCAGTAGCCGCGATTGCCGTGTTCGGGTCGATGTCACTGGGCACTCTGGGCGGCAGTCAGCGCACACTGTTTACAGTTGCTGGCCCAAATGAGGGCCAGGCGCCAGCCCAGAGCGACAGCAAGATCGCAGCCAATTCAATCGCCGCCGGTGGCGGAATGGCAGCGATGTTGCCTGCATTCACCTACAATTATTTAGCTGGTTCATCACTTTCGAGTGACACTGGTTCAGAGCACATCTATTCGCTTGAACCTTTAGCTGACCCGGCTGGCTTTCTGCAGAACATAGCTGATTACCTAGGAATCACTCAGAAGGTGCACAAGGGAATCTACGCCGACTTTACAACCGCGCTAGATGAGACTAAGCCCTTTGACCTGACACCCGGAAAACCTCAACTCACACTTTCAACCACGGGAAGTGGTGGCTGGTGGCTAGAGATTCCAAACCTAAACATTTATGGTTGCGCCATAAGTTCAGACGCAGGCAAGATTGAACCACAGCCATGCCCAGTTGAAGTCGCATCAAAGCCATCAATTGATGACGCCAAAACACAATTCATCAAACTATTCGCTCAAACGGGTTTTAGTTTTGAAGCCGGCGATATTCAGGTGAGCAAGAACGATGCCGGCATAACCTCGGCGTATGCTCAGGCAAACTTAGCAACCCGCAAAGGCAATGCGTTTAGTGATCTAGGTTTCTCGATGACCTGGAGTTCAGATGGAACGCTAGTTGCCGCAAACGGATTGGCCTCGAAGCTAGTCGACCAAGGCAGTTTCGAGACAATCTCAGAAGTTGACGCGATTGCCCGCGCAAACGACCCTAAATGGCAGTTCTTTGGCGGATATGGAATATTAGTCGATGGCGTCGCTAAGAGAGCACCGGTTGCGGGCTATGGGTCGATCGAGGGTGGTGCAGCTGCGGGGTCATCGAGTTCTGCTTCAGCGCCAGCGCCGATTGCTTTGCCAACGGCAACGCCCGGGCCCGTGGCTTCGTATGTTGCTGGTGATGCGCCGACTGCGATGCCGATTCCTGAGGTGACCGCCGAGCCAGTTCCTTTGCCCACCGAAGGCGGGGCCCTGGTAGACCCAATGCCAATTCCAAATGAAACATTTCTGTTACCAACACCAGAAGTCAAAGATATCGTCATCGACCACCTCGAACTTTCGTGGATGCAGATCAGTGACGCAAAGGGAAAGGTTTGGCTGGTGCCTGCGTATCAGTTGTTCTCAGGCGCAAACGCCTATGCAAGGGTTCCTGCGATGGCAGACGGAATCATCGGTTTCTAGCAAACCCGAGCCGAAAGGCTCTAACGAGAAACCTGCTCACGGGTGACCAGCACCGCGGTGCGGTCACCCGTTGGCATTTCTAGCTCAAGATCCACGGTCTGGGCGACCTTCGCGAGGTCGGCAAGAGTCTTTGGCAGCTGCCTTGCCTGAAGCGCGGCGCGAACCAAAACTCCCTTGGCTTTTTTGTTGAAGTGGTTCATTGGCTTGCGCGTGCCGTCAGGCCCCTCATGCACCACTTCAACCCAAACCCAATCAACTGAGCCGTCGGTTGGCAATGGCGCTAACTCAGCATATGTTTTTGAACGAAGGTCAACAAGCAGGTGGCCGCGGCCGACCTCTTGCCACCCCCCAGCATGTGCCTCGGCCCATAACTTCTTGAGCGAAACCCCTGGCAACGACGTTGTGCCTGACAGGCGATAGGCAGGTAGCGGGTCGGCAGCCGAAACCAAACCGAACAACGCCGACTGAATTAATACGTGCTCGGCTAAGCGACTTTGTGCCAAGGTACTCATCGGGTTCACTGCTCCCCCGGCCACCGCGGGCTCGATGCCCTTAAGCGCATCGAACAGGGTTCCGTCATAGCGTTCAAGTGCAGGCAAGGTCGGCGACGTGCGCAACTGCCGATTCGCAGTCAGCTCGCCCAGCTGCTTCGCCCCGAGTTTCAAAACTTTGGCTGCCAAAACTGGGTCAACCGCGAGTGACTCAAGCGCAGCCAAAACCTGAGTTCTAGCCGCGGTTAGGTCGGTGAAAGACAGGGAATCCGAGCTCAAATTTGCGCCTGTGCCACCACTTACCTTGGTCTCGCTGGGTGGGAGTAAAAAGCGCATGAGACAAGCCTAAACTTGATGCATGGTCAAACTTACAAAAATCTACACGCGCACCGGCGACGAAGGCATGACGGGTCTAAGCAACTTCACCCGCACCCGCAAAACCGACCCACGCATCGAGGCTTATGCCGACGTTGACGAAGCTAACTCAGCTATCGGCGTTGCAGTTTCGTTGGCTCGCAACGAGTTTGATCACGAGACTTTAGAGTTGCTGTCGCAGATTCAGAACGACCTGTTTGATTTAGGTGCAGACCTCTCAAACCCGCTGAACGAGCACTACGAATATGAGCCACTCCGCGTTGGTGCCGAATGGATCGACGCCCTTGAAGCTGCCATTGATAAATACAACGCAGACCTGAGCAAACTCGACTCATTTATTCTGCCTGGAGGTTCTGGTCTGGCTGCCGGCTTGCACCTCGCCCGCACCGTAGTTCGTCGCGCTGAGCGCGCCACCTGGCACGCCATTGAAGCTTATGGCACTGACCCAGCTAAAAAAGGTTCGACCGACGGCGGGGTTAGCGTGCTCGCCGCAAGGTACCTAAACCGTTTGAGTGACCTGCTTTTCGTGCTCGCACGATATGCAAACATCAAGCACGGCGGTGACGTAAAGTGGGTTCCGGCAGCTAACCGCCGCGAACGACCAGCCGGAAAACCAAAGGCACCGAAAGCCCACTAGTTAAGGACCCAGCTTCAGAATTGCAAAAACCCGCCGAGTGGCCTCGGCGGGTTTTTAATTTAAAGCTGTTAGATCAACGCTGCATGACGTGCGACCACGGTCACCACGTTGTGCTCAACAGACAAAAAGCCGTCTTCGGCGTTAGCCTTGATGATTTCACCAGTTGGCAACGTAATTCGAACTTCGCCGCTAGCCAAAATCGCAAGCATTGGCTCGTGACCAGGCAGCAGACCGATTTCGCCTTCGACAGTCTTTGCGATAACCATTTTGGCTTCGCCAGACCATACGGCAGCGTCTTCGGCTACAAGTTCGATGCGCAGAGTGTTAGCTGACATTAGTTGCCGGTTGCCTTCTGAATCTTGTCGTATTGGCGCATGATGTCTTCGATGCCACCAATGTTAAAGAATGCCTGCTCAGGAATGTGGTCGAACTCACCAGAAGCAATCTTTGAGAAACCTTCAATGGTCTCTTTAAGAGGCACAGTTGAACCCTTAACACCGGTGAACTTCTCAGCCATATAGGTGTTCTGCGATAGGTACTGCTGAATGCGGCGAGCGCGCGAAACAGTAACTTTGTCTTCTTCGCTAAGCTCTTCAACACCCAAAATCGCGATGATTTCTTGAAGTTCTTTGTTCTTCTGCAAGATCGCCTTGACGCGGGTCGCGGTCTCGTAGTGGTCCTTCGCAATGTAGCGAGGGTCCAAGATGCGCGAGGTCGAAGTTAGCGGGTCAACTGCAGGGTAAAGACCCTTCGAAGCAATTTCACGGCTAAGTTCTGTGGTTGCATCCAAGTGAGCAAATGTGGTTGCAGGAGCTGGGTCGGTGTAGTCGTCAGCAGGCACATAAATAGCCTGAAGCGAAGTAATCGAGTGACCACGAGTCGAGGTGATGCGCTCCTGAAGAAGACCCATCTCGTCTGCGAGGTTTGGCTGATAACCTACGGCCGAAGGCATGCGGCCAAGAAGGGTTGAAACCTCAGAACCTGCCTGGGTGAATCTGAAGATGTTGTCGATGAACAACAATACATCTTGCTTCTGAACATCGCGAAAGTACTCTGCCATGGTCAAAGCTGACAAGGCAACGCGAAGACGCGTGCCAGGTGGTTCGTCCATCTGGCCGAAGACCAGTGCGGTTTTGTCGATAACGCCTGACTCAGTCATTTCGTCGATGAGGTCGTTACCTTCACGGGTGCGCTCGCCAACGCCGGCGAACACTGACACACCGTCGTGGTCTTCTGCCACGCGGTAGATCATCTCTTGAATAAGAACAGTTTTGCCAACACCTGCACCACCGAAAAGACCAATCTTTCCGCCTAGAACATATGGAGTTAGAAGGTCGATGACCTTGATGCCGGTCTCGAACATTGTGGTTTTTGACTCAAGCTGGTCGAAGGCAGGTGCCTTGCGGTGAATCGACCAACGTTCGCTGACCTCAACCTTGTCGCCAGGCTTGCCGTTAAGAATGTCACCAGTAACGTTGAAAACCTTGCCCTTGGTGACATCACCGACAGGAACGGTAATCGGCGACCCGGTGTCGGTCACGCTGCCGCCACGAACCAAACCATCGGTTGGCTTCAAGGCAATCGCGCGCACTAGATCGTCGCCCAGGTGCTGAGCAACCTCAAGAGTAAGAGTGGTCTTCTCACCGTTTAGGTCAATCACCGTGGTCAATGCGTTATAGATCGCAGGGATTGCATCGTGTGGAAACTCGATGTCAACCACAGGACCAGTAACACGCGCGATGCGTCCGGTGCCAGCTGCAGTGTTCTTGGTTTCGGCCATGTCTCTTTCTTTCTTTTAGTCTTCGTCGCCAGCGGTTGACAATGCGTCAGCTCCGCCAACGATTTCTGAAATCTGTTGGGTAATTTCGGCTTGACGAGCCGAGTTGCTAAGACGGGTGTAGTTCTTGATCAGCTTGTCAGCGTTGTCGGTTGCTGACTTCATGGCTTTTTGACGAGCAGCGTGCTCTGAAGCGGCTGACTGAAGCATTGCGTTGAAGATGCGGCTTTCGATATAGACCGGCAACAGGGCATCTAAAACCTTGGTGACGTCAGGTTCAAACTCATAGAGTGGAAACACTTCGTCGTCTGCGGGGGTTTGCATGCCTGGAACAACCTCGAGAGGCAGCAGTCGAATAACCTCAGGAACCTGAGCAATCATCGAAACGAAGCGGTTGAAAACCAAGTGAATCTCGTCCACTCCGCCTTCTGAAGCCTCGGTGTTAAACGAGGCAAGAACTGCGTCGGCGATAGCCTTTGCGGTATCAACCTGAGGCAGGTCAGTGCCGCCGATCCACTGCTGTTCAAACTTGCGACGACGAAAGCCAAAGTTGCTCACTGCTTTGCGGCCGACAAGAAAATAAACTACCTCTTTGCCCTGTGAGCGAAGAAGCGAAGTCAGTGCGTCAGCTTCTTTCAGAACACTCGACGAGAAAGCACCAGCGAGACCGCGATCTGAAGTGAAAATCACAACAGCTGCACGGTCGATGCGCTCAGGCTCAGTGGTCAACGGGTGCTTGACGTTCGAGTAGGTTGCAACCGCTGACACGGCACGGGTCACAGCGCGGTCGTATGGAGTTGCGGCTGCTACACGCTGTTGTGCTTTGTAAATGCGTGAGGCCGAGATCAACTCCATAGCGCGAGTGATCTTCTTGGTCGTCTGGGCAGACTTAATCTTCTGCCTATAGACCCGAAGTTGCGCTCCCATGTCTCTCCTAGTTTCTAAAAATGAATGCCGTCAAAATCGCGATTAGCGCTTTTGAGTAACGATCTGCTCTTGGTTGACTTCGGTTTCAGCTAGAGGTGCCACTGACACTGAGGCTAGGGTTTCGCCAGCTTTGGTCTGAAAACCCTTCTTGAACTCAACCACTGCCTTTTCAAGCTCGGCAACGGTGTCGTCACCTAACTGGTTGGTTTCGCGAATGACATCAAGAACCTTGGTGTTTCGACGCAGGTGGTCTAGCAGGCCAGCTTCAAATCGAAGCACGTCTTCAACAGGAACTTCGTCGAGCTTGCCGCCGGTGCCAGCCCAAATTGAAACAGTCTGCTCTTCGACAGGGAACGGTGAGTACTGTGGCTGCTTTAGAAGCTCCATCAAGCGAGCACCGCGGGCAAGCTGCTGGCGTGATGCTGCGTCAAGGTCTGATGCGAACATTGCGAAGGCTTCGAGTGAGCGGTACTGAGCAAGTTCAAGCTTCAGGGTTCCCGAAACCTTCTTGATGCCCTTGACCTGAGCTGCACCACCAACACGTGAAACCGAGATACCAACGTCAATAGCTGGGCGCTGGTTTGAGTTGAATAGGTCTGACTGCAAGAAGATCTGGCCGTCGGTGATCGAGATCACGTTGGTTGGAATGTATGCAGAAACGTCGTTGGCTTTGGTCTCGATGATTGGTAGGCCTGTCATCGAACCGGCACCCAGCTCGTCGTTTAGCTTGGCGCAACGCTCGAGCAAACGGCTGTGTAGATAGAAGACGTCGCCAGGGTATGCCTCGCGGCCTGGTGGGCGACGAAGAAGCAATGACACGGCGCGGTAGGCCTCGGCCTGCTTAGAAAGGTCATCAAAAATGATTAGTACGTGCTTGCCGCCGTACATCCAGTGCTGACCAATGGCAGAACCGGTGTATGGGGCTAGGTACTTAAAACCAGCTGGGTCTGACGCAGGTGAAGCCACGATTGTGGTGTATTCCATTGCGCCCGCAGCTTCGAGAGCGCCCTTTACAGCGGCAATGGTTGAACCTTTTTGACCAACAGCAACATAGATGCAGCGAACCTGCTTGTTGACATCGCCTGAAGCCCAGTTAGCTTTCTGGTTGATGATTGTGTCAATCGCGATTGCGGTCTTGCCAGTCTGGCGGTCACCAATGATTAGCTGACGCTGGCCACGGCCAACTGGAATCATGGCGTCGATAGCCTTGATGCCGGTCTGAAGTGGTTCGTGTACTGACTTGCGGGCCATAACGCCAGGGGCCTGAAGCTCTAGCGCGCGGCGTGCATCAGCCTTGATGTCGCCTAAACCATCGATTGGGTTGCCTAGTGGGTCGACGACGCGGCCCAAGAAATTGTCACCAACCGGAACAGACAGAACTTCACCGGTGCGGTGAACCTCCATGCCCTCAACGATGCCCTCGAAGTTGCCTAGAACAACAACACCGATTTCGCGCTCGTCAAGGTTCAGAGCTAGACCCAAAGTGCCGTCTGCAAAACGAAGCAACTCGTTCGACATAGCACTTGGCAAGCCTTCAACGTGAGCAATGCCGTCACCAGCATCAATAACGTGGCCTACCTCGTCGCGCGAAGCCTTTGCAGGCTCATAAGACTTAACGAACTCTTTAAGCGCGTCGCGAATCTCGTTCGGGCTGATTTGTAGATCTGCCATCTCGTTCCTCTACTTCTGGGTTTTCCCGGTTGTCAGTTGGCTTTTAGGCCAGCTGAAGTCTTGCTTCGTTAAGACGACTGCTTAGGCTGCCGTCAATGATTTCATCGGCAACCTGCACACGCAGGCCTCCGATAAGAGTTGGGTCGATTTCAATGTTGAGCTGAAGAGCTTGCCCATAGTTGTTGGCAAGGGCTGCGCCTAGACGCTCGAGCTGCTTGGCATCTAGTGGCGCGGCAACGGTTACGGTTGCCACCAATCGAGCTGCCACAGCCGAAACCTGCTTGCCGAACTGTTCGAGAACCACAGAGACGCGCTCGCGACGGGCAATCAGCACCGCGTTGCGAACCAAAAGACTCGCTGCCTGGCTGACTTTTTTGCCAACCAAGGTTTCAACCAAAGCAAGCTTGCTCGCATCGCTCGCAGTCTTTGAGCTCAAAGCAAACTGCAGCTCTTGGTCGCTGTCGATGATCTGACGCACCGAGAACAGCTCAGCTTCAAGGGTTGAGATCGAGTTGTCAGCTGCGGCAATCGATGCAACTGCATAAACTGCGAGCTGTTCGATTCCTGATACAAGATCGCGGCCGGTTGACCAGCGAAGTGAAACCAGGCTGGTCACAAACTCAACAGCGCTTTTGCTGGCAGATTTGCCAAACACAGCAATTAGAGCGCCTTGCTTTGCAGCATTCTCGGCAGAAGGGTCCGAGAGAATGTTGCGAAGCTGAACTGAACTCGCAATCGCTTCAGCGATTGAGAAAAGTTCGGCAGCAAAGTTGAGATCTGCGCTGGCCAAAAGAGGCTTGATTGCCTCTTTGCCCGCGAAGAGTGCTTGCCTGGTTGAACTTGCCATTAGTTTTTCTTGCCTGCCTCTTCGCCGGCTTCGAGCTCGGCCAAGAACTGGTCGACTACGCCAGCAGCGACTTTGTCGTTCTGCAAGCTAGTGCCGACCACGTTTGACGCGAGGTCAATGGCTAGCGAGCCAACCTCGGCACGAAGTGAAACTAGCGCAGCTTGGCGCTCGGCTTCGATCTGAGCTTTTGCGGTTGCAACTAGACGTGCTGCTTCGGTGGCGGCCTGTTCTTTCATTTCTGCAAGAATCGAGGCGCCATCGGCGCGGGCAGCCTCACGAATCGAGGCAGCTTCGGCGCGAGCCGATGCCTGCTCAACTTCGATGTTGGCGGTCTTAGCAGCTGCCTCAGCCTGAGCCTGTTCGGCCGCCTCTAGGCGACCTTCAATGGCTTCGGTGCGGGCATCCAAGCTTTTCTTTAGATTAGGCAGAACCTTGGTCCAAAAGAAAACCAGCAGAATAGCAAAAACCACCGATGACCACAGGATGTCTGGCAGTTTAGGCAGCAGAGGATTCTCTGGCGCCGCTGCAGCAACAAGGATTGTGCTTAGCATGGTGAGCTTTCTTTAGGAGTTGGAACTAGGCTGCGAAGATGAATGGGGTTGCAAGACCGATAAGCGCTAGAGCTTCGGTGAATGCGATACCTAGCCACATGGTTACCTGCAGACGAGCTGCAAGTTCTGGCTGGCGAGCGATTGACTCGATGGTCTTTGAAACAACTAGACCTACGCCAACGCCTGGGCCGATTGCTGCGAGGCCGTAGCCAATAACGCCAAGGTTTCCGGTAACGCCTGCTGCGATGTTGATGATGTCCACGGTGTGGTTCCCTTCTGTGGTTTAGAACTAACGGTTGTTAGCTCCGATTTTTTAGTGCTCGTCTGCCAATGCCAACTGAATGTAGACAGTTGTCAGAAGAGTAAAAACGTAGGCCTGCAAGAATGCGACCAAGATTTCAAACAGGGTGAAGACGAAGCCAAACGCAAATGTTCCCGCACCAAACAGGGCAACTAGGCTCTGGTTTTCAAACAGGAAGAATGATGTTGCTGAGAAACAGAGAACTAGCAACAAGTGGCCGGCGATCATGTTCATCATCAAACGAAGAGCCAATGTAACCGGTCGAAGAATAAAGGTAGACAAGAACTCGATAGGTGTCACCAGAATGTAAAACACTGGTGGAACACCGGCCGGGAACAAAGCGCTGGTGAAGAAGTGGCCGCCGTGCTTCTTAACGCCAGCGTAGATAAATGTGAAATAAGCAACCAGCGCAAGAACTAGTGGCAAGCCAATAACTGAGGTGCCTGCAATGTTAAGCAGCGGAATGATTCCGGTGAAGTTCATGCCGACAACAATGAAGAAGATGGTGGTTAGCAGTGGCAAAAAGCGGTCGCCGTCTTTCTCACCAAGCTGCTCATGCGCAATGCTCTTGCGAACAAAGTTCAATGCGATTTCGCCAATAAGTTGAAACTTGCTGGGCACGATTTGACCGGCTTTGGTCGCTTTTTGTGCACGAGCAGCCCAAAGTGTGAAGAACAAAATAATTAGTGCAGTAATCAACAAGCGAATCAGCATGATGCGGTTGATTTCGAAGTTGGTGCCTTCAAACAGGATTGGAGCCGGAAAAAATTCGGCAATCGTTGGAGCCTCGAAACCGCCACCGCTAGGTGCGGGGGTTTCGGTCAGCAGATTCAGTGCGTGAGTGAACAGCTTTTGCTCCTGTGTCGTGGCAAGTTGGTGTTAGCCTTGCGGCGATTTGGGGGTGGTTGCAACCGACTCAAAAGGTTCAGCGCAACTTCAAGAAGTCTATCAGTAAGCAACCAGCTTAAATAAGGCTTTTTGCCCTCGAAACTAAAGTTTTTTAGCTATTCACCAAAGGCAGGAATGCGAGCCTTCGTTGCGATGAAAGCATCGATCACCAAAGATGCCAAAATCGCAGCAACCACCGAGAAAAAGAACAGCGGTCGCACTAAAAAGTGGGCACTTCGCAAAGCAAAAGTCAGACCTAGAAACAGCACTAACTTGAGCAACCAGCCGCCCATTACAGCACCAAAGAAAACACCCAAAGAGTAGCGCCCGCCGAGCCAGATGCTCAGCACGGTCAGGGCACTAAACACCAATGCCATTGCCGCACCAATACCGGCGCTCAACAGGCCATCGATGCCAAAGAAAAACAGCCCAATCACCCCACTAATCACCGCGATTGCAAAAGTACTGATCGAGGTCAGAACCAAGGCGCGGCGAAACACCTTTGACAGATAAGGGTTTGAATTAGCCATTTGAGCCCGCCTTTGATTTGGTGATGTATTTATCAAGCCTTGCAAAAATGCCAAAATCTTTCAGCACCGGCCAGGCCGTAAACATCAGCGTGCCGATTAAGCCCACAAACGCAATAACAGCAACTGCCCAAAGGTCGATGAAGAACAAAAGCAAACACGACACCGAAATCAAGGCAGTCCAAGCATAAAACACCAAAACCGAGCCGAGGTGGCTGTGGCCAAAGTCTTGCAGCCTGTGGTGAATGTGCTGGCGGTCGGCGGTGAATGGCGATTTGCCGGCACGCAGGCGACGCAACACAGCAAGGGTGAAGTCGAGCAGCGGCAAGATCAAAATCGCGAGCGGCAAAATCAGCGGAATAAACGCGGGCACCAATGTGCTTCGTGTTGTCACGGTTGGGTCAACTTGACCGGTGACGGTGATAGCTGAGGTCGACATCAAAAGGCCAAGCAAAAGAGCACCGCTGTCACCCATGAAAATCTTGGCCGGCCTCCAGTTAAAGGGCAAGAAGCCTAGGCAAACGCCGATGATTACTGCTGAAAGCAGCGAAGCCAGGTTGAAGTAATTATTCGGAGAGTTTTGCTGGGCAAAAAGGTAGCTGTAGGCAAAGAACACCAAGGTGCCAATCAGCACGACTCCGGCTACTAAACCATCAAGGCCGTCAATGAAGTTGACCGCGTTCATTACCAAAACCGTCAATAGCACGGTTGTCACCAGTGACATGCCAAAACTGCCGATTGATAACCCACCAATTGGCAACGAAACGATTTGCACTCCCTGCCACGCCAAAAGGCCTGCTGCCAGAACTTGCCCAGCAAGTTTTAGCGTCCAGTCAAGGTCATAAAGGTCATCTAAAAAGCCAATGGCTGTAATCATCGTGGCGGCACCGACGATTGCAAGAATCTGCCCGGGTTCGACAAAAACCGAATGAAACTTGCTCACCAGCGCCGCAACCCCCATAGCGGTAGCAAAACCCAGGAGCATTGCGATGCCACCCAAGCGAGGCGTTGGTCGAGTGTGTGCGTCACGGTCGCGAATTGCCGGATAAATCTTGTATCGATGAGCCATTCGCAAAACAAACCAAGTTGCGGCAAAAGTTGTGACCGTGGCAATCAAAGCGATTAAAAAATAGGCGCGCACTAGTTATCGCCCTCTTGTTGAGTTTGCTGGTCGCTTGAACCAGATTCTTCGAGAAGTTGGCCGGCAACTCGGCGAATCTTTTCGATTGAGAGTGCCCCAGCTCGAACCACGCGAATTTTGCCATTAGCGTTGCCTGACAGGCCAGTGAGGTCGAGAATGGTCGAAGATTCGCCCTTTGGGCTCACGCCAGCATCAAGATAAACTTCAACCGATTTGCCCAAATAGCCTTGGGCTGCTGCTGCTGTGGTGGCTGCGGGCTGGCCGGTTAGGTTTGCACTCGAAACAGCTAATGGCCCGGTTTCGGCAAGCAAAGCTAATGCAATTTTATGATCTGGAATTCGCAGGGCTACTGTGCCACGAGTCTCACCGAGATCCCACGCCAGTGAGGGCTGAGCCTTAAGAATCATGGTTAGCGCACCAGGCCAAAACGCGTCAGCGAGCTCAAAAGCTATTGGGTGAATGTCGGTGGCCAAAGCGCTAAGCGCAGCTTGGTCGGCAATTAAAACCGGCGGCGGCGACTGCGGGCCACGACCTTTTGCCGCAAGCAAAGCTTTCACTGCCAGAGGCGAAAACGCGTCAGCTGCCAAACCATAGACAGTATCTGTTGGCATAACCACCAGTTGCGAGCGTGCAACGGCAATTTTGGCAAGGCGCATGCCGGTGAGTAGGTCGGTGTCAACCGCGCAGTCAAAAAGATTGGCCACACCCACCTCGCTTTCGAACGACAATCTTGGCACGAGCAAAAACTGGTGCACGCTAAGTTTACTTTTTTAGCGGCGATTGCCTAGTCAGGCTCGAATCGCGGTGACGGCTCGATCGCGGCCAGTCAGGTCTTTGTGGGCGCGCACTTGGCGCCACGAATCGTTCTGAAGCAAATCACAAACCTGAGCCGACTGGCTATCGGCGTGCTCAACCACGAGGGTTCCGCCTGGCACCAACAAACGCAAAGCCGTTGCACTCACCAAATGCATCAGATCCATGCCGTCATCGCCACCATAGAGCGCAATTTCAGGGTCAAAGAGTCGCACCTCAATGTCACGTGGAATCATCTGATTGGGAATGTATGGCGGGTTTGACACCACAACCGAAACTTTGCCGTTGAGCTCTTGAAAAGCATCAGACAAATCACCTTGAATCAGCTGCGCACCCAGCCCATAGGCGTCAAAGTTGCTTTGGGTGAAAGGCATGGCCTGATCAGATTTTTCAACCGCCCAAACGGTTGCGTGGGTTACCTCGGTAGCCAAGCTCAAAGCAATGGCGCCACTGCCAGTGCCCAGATCGACAGCTATCGGATTGGGGCTTGCGATTGCCCTCAGTGCATCGATTGCTAAACCGGCGACCATTTCAGTTTCGGGCCGAGGCACAAAGACTCCCCTGCCCACTTTGAGCTCAAGATTGCGAAAATAGGCTTTGCCGGTGATGTGCTGAAGCGGTTCGCGAGCTTCACGGCGCAAGACTAAAGTTTCGAATAAATCACTGGTTTGTTCGTCAGCGCGCTCGCCGACGAAAACTTTGGCTAAAAGTTCGCCCCGATTGCAACCTAAGACATGCGCAAGCAAAAGTTGTGCGTCGGCTGCCGCTTGTTCAATGCCCGCAGTTTCGAAACGCTCAGTCGCAGTTTGCAAAAGGCTGTCGAGTTGCACTGTTGCCTATTCTTTGTTGCTAAGAGCCGCTAGTCGGGCTTCTTCGTCGGTTTGAATAGCTGACTGCACAACCGGCTCGAGAGCGCCATCCATCACCTGGTCGAGGTTATAAGACTTATAACCGGTGCGGTGGTCAGCGATGCGGTTTTCAGGAAAATTGTAGGTGCGAATGCGCTCTGAACGGTCAACGCTGCGAACTTGAGATTTGCGAGCGGCGCTTTGCTCAGCTTCAAGCGCTTCTTGCTCAGCAGCCAAAATTCGGGCACGCAAGACGCGCATCGCCGCTTCACGGTTTTGTAGCTGCGATTTTTCGTTTTGCATAGAAACCACGATGCCGGTTGGCAAGTGAGTGATTCGAACAGCCGAGTCGGTGGTGTTAACTGACTGGCCTCCAGGGCCCGACGAGCGAAACACGTCGACACGAATATCATTTTGCGAAATCTCGACTTCTTCGGGTGCGTCAACCTCAGGGAACACGAGCACGCCGGCAGCCGAAGTGTGAATGCGACCCTGAGTTTCGGTGACGGGCACGCGCTGAACTCGGTGCACTCCACCCTCATATTTCAAGTGCGCCCACACGCCTTGTGACGGGTCAGTGGCGTTTGATTTGATTGCAATCTGAACGTCTTTATAGCCACCGAGGTCAGACTCGTTTTTGTCGAGAATCTCGGTTTTCCAGCCCTTGCTGTTGGCATATTGAATGTACATGCGAAGCAAATCAGCTGCGAAAAGCGCTGATTCAGCGCCGCCTTCGCCAGCCTTGATCTCCATGATGACATCGCGGCCATCATCTGGGTCGCGAGGAATCAACAGTCGGCGCAACTTTTCGTTTGCTGTCTGAAGTTTTTCTTCGATTGAAGGAATCTCTTCGGCAAACATTTCGTCTTCTTTAGCCAGTTCTTTAGCTGCAGCAAGATCTTCGTTGTATTGAAGAACCATGTGATAAGCAGCAACGATTGAGCTGACCTCGGCATAGCGACGGTTTAGTTTTTTTGCCAGCGCCGGGTTTGTGTGAATCGCCGAATCAGAGAGCTGTGCCTGCAGTTGCAGGTGCTCTGCCAAAAGGGGTTGAACCGAGTCGAGCAATTATTACTCGCCGTCTGAGCCGTTAGGCACTGGCATTGACTTTTGAACCTGCATCAAGAACTCAACGTTGCTCTTGGTCTCTTTTAGACGAGCCAAAACAAGTTCCAGCGCCTGCTGCTGCTCAAGGCCGGCAAGTGCACGGCGAAGCTTCCAGATGATCTTGGTTTCGTCGGCGCCCATGAGCATTTCTTCTCGGCGGGTGCCCGAAGCGTTTACGTCTACCGCAGGGAAGATTCGCTTGTCGGCAAGGTTGCGCGACAGACGAAGCTCCATGTTTCCGGTTCCCTTGAACTCTTCGAAGATAACTTCATCCATCTTCGAACCGGTCTCAACGAGCGCGGTGGCCAAAATGGTGAGTGAGCCGCCATCTTCGATGTTGCGTGCAGCACCGAAGAAACGCTTTGGTGGGTAGAGAGCTGACGAATCAACACCACCCGAAAGAATGCGGCCAGAAGCTGGTGCGCTCAAGTTGTAGGCACGGCCCAAACGAGTGATTGAGTCAAGAAGCACAACAACGTCGTGACCGAGCTCAACAAGACGCTTAGCGCGCTCAATAGCAAGCTCAGCAACTGTGGTGTGGTCTTCGGCAGGGCGGTCGAAAGTTGAAGCAATGACTTCACCCTTGACGGTGCGCTGCATGTCAGTAACTTCTTCTGGGCGCTCGTCAACCAAAACCACCATTAGGTGAACTTCTGGATTATTCACAGCGATCGAGTTGGCGATTGCCTGAAGAACCAAAGTCTTGCCCGCCTTAGGAGGCGAGACGATCAGACCGCGCTGGCCTTTGCCGATTGGGGCGACCAGGTCGATGATTCGGGTAGCTAGCTTGTTTGGCTCAGTCTCGAGGCGCAAACGGGTCTGTGGGTAAAGCGGGGTTAGCTTGCCGAACTCAACGCGAGTGCCGGCCTGCTCAAGTGTCAAACCGTTGACTGAGTCAACACGCACGAGGGCGTTGAACTTTTGACGACCCTGGTTGTCGCCTTCGCGAGGGGCACGAATTGCACCGATTACAGCGTCACCCTTGCGCAGGTTGTATTTCTTAACCTGACCAAGTGAAACATAAACGTCGTTCGGGCCAGGCAAATAGCCACTGGTGCGAATGAAGGCATAGTTTTCAAGAACATCGAGAATGCCCGCTACCGGCAGAACTACGTCATCGGCAGTCAGCTCGGGCTCGATCTCGTCGCGGTCGTGCTGACCCGAGCTGCGGCCGTTGCGGTCGCGGAATCGGTCGTTGCGGTTGCGATTGCGGTTGCGATTGCGGTTGCCACCGCGACGGTCATCGTCGAAATCACGGTCACGGCCGCCGTCAGAGTTGCGGTTGCGGTTGTCGTTGTTCTGGCGGTCGTTCTGTCGGTCGTTTTGACGCTCGCCGTTTGACTGACCCTCGGAATTGCCGTTAGAGCCTTCGCTTGAATTCTGGTTTTCACCATTCTCGCCGCCGCCTGAGTTGCGGTTGCCACCATTGCGGTTGCGGTTACGATTGCGGTTGCGGTTGTTGCCACCTTCACCTTCGCGACGGCCTTCGCCGGCGGCCTGGGTGGTTGCTGCGCCTTCGCCAGAGTCGCTCTTAGGAGCAGCAGACTCGCTGGCGCCAGTTGAAGCTGCGCCAGTTGAAGTTGCAGTTGCAGCTGAAGCCTCACCCTTAGGGGCAGCCGCACGGGTGCGACGCTTTGGAGCGTCACTTGCGTTTGATTCTGCCGCTGGTGAAGAAGTTGAATCTGAGCTTGCAGCCGAAGCAGCTGAAGCAGTAACTCGACGGCGCTTTGGTGCCGGAGTTTCGTTTTGGATTTCATCCATTATGGGTTTGCTCTTTCTTAGCTATCGGCAAATTTGTTTTGAATGTTTGCCGGTATGTGCGAAAACTGTGCTTTTATTGGCGGCACTGTGTCGCAGGGAATTACACCGAATTGAATACCTCGACGCTAAATAGTGGCGTCGGAACCTTGGTGCAATACAACAGTAGCACCTTTGAAGTCGACTGCCAACTGCAGGGGCATCCAGTTTGCATAGTGTTCACCAACAAGTTTGACCGCATCGGCTCGTTCCGCAGGCCCGTTAGCTAACACCAAAACCGACGGCCCCGCACCTGAAACCACAGCCGCAAGACCGTTTTGACGAAGCAACTGAATCAATGCATCGGTTTCTGGCATGGCCGAAGCTCGATAGCTCTGGTGCAAACGATCTTCAGTTGCATCAATCAAAAGCTCTGGGCTTTGAGTCAAAGCAGCAATCAAAAGCGCCGAACGCGAAACGTTAAAAACCGCATCGTCGTGAGGCACAGATTCTGGTTGTAGCGAACGAGCCAAAGCAGTTGACATTTTGAAACTCGGCACCAAAACCAAAGGCGCGACGCCACGGTGAACAAAAAGTTTTTTGTGACGCGGGCCGCTCTGGTCATGCCAAGCAATGGTTAGGCCACCGAAAAGGGCCGGCGCAACGTTGTCGGGGTGGCCTTCGATTTCGGTCGCAATATCAAGCAGATCAACGTCAGAGATGTCGACGATGCCTTGAAGCAGGCCCTTAGCCGCGACAATGCCCGAAACCACAGCGGCACCCGAAGAACCCATTCCGCGACCGTGCGGAATCGTATTTTTAGCTTTTAGGTGAAGTCTTGGCAACGGTTGGCCAAACTTGGCAAAAGTGAACGCGAGCGATTTAGCAACCAGGTTTTCTTCATCGGTGGCAACCTCGCCAGCGCCTTCACCATTCACCTCAACAAAAACCCCAGAACCCTCAAGCGCAACAACTTCGAGCTCGTCGTAATACGACAGCGCCATTCCGAGGGTGTCAAAGCCCGGGCCAAGGTTAGCCGATGTTGCAGGCACCTTGACGGTAACTTTTCGACCCACGATCGAGGTGTGTTTGCCTGAGAAGCCGTCGGCAGAAGTTGAGTGTTCAGAAGCCATTTAGATTTAGGCCAATCCCAAACGTTCAGCCACTTCGGCAGCATTCTTTGAAACGCTTTGAGGTTCAATCTGGTTGCCAGCTTCGTCTTTCAAAGCCCACGCTGCATCTTTAAGACCGTGACCGGTAACAGTTACCACAATGGTTGACCCTGCAGGCACTTCGCCGGCCTTAGAAGCTTTGAAAAGCCCAGCAGCACCGGTGGCCGAAGAAGGTTCAACAAAAACGCCAACCTCTTGCGACAAGAAACGGTGCATCCAAAGAATTTCAGCATCAGTTACAGCGCCGAATCGGCCATCTGAGCATTCGCGAGCACTCTGAGCGAGATCCCACGAAGCAGGGTTGCCGATGCGAATCGCAGTTGCGATGGTCTCAGGGTTTGCAACAGGGTGACCAACAGTGAATGGGGCTGAGCCCTCAGCCTGGTATCCCCACATCTTAGGCACCTGCTTGATAGTGCCCGCATTGAAGTCTTCAAGGTAGCCCTTGAAATAGGCCGAATAGTTGCCCGCATTGCCAACCGGCAAAACGTGCAGGTCAGGAGCAAAACCAAGCGCCTCGACAACTTCGAACGCACCGGTCTTTTGACCCTCGATGCGGTCAGGGTTAACTGAGTTCACCAGGTGAACGGCATAGTTTTCGGCAAGATCGCGAGCCAAAATCAGGCAGTCATCAAAGTTGCCCTGAACCTGCAAAATCTGCGCCTTGTGAGCAACAGCCTGGCTCAACTTGCCCAGTGCAATCTTGCCCTCAGGAATCAAAACAACCGACTTGATGCCAGCAGCCGCAGCATAGGCAGCAGCCGAAGCCGAAGTGTTACCGGTTGAAGCGCAAATAACCGCCTTGGCGCCGTGACCGACGGCTTTAGAAACTGCCATCGTCATGCCTCGGTCTTTAAACGAACCAGTCGGATTCATTCCTTCAACCTTGAGCAATACTCGGTCAGCACCAACCAACTTAGCCAAAGCCGGAGCTTCAACCAACGGGGTGCCACCCTCGCCCAAAGTGATAATCGGGGTGTCTTTAGTGACATCTAGGCGGTCGAAATATTCGCGGATCACACCGCGCCATTGGTGAGCCATTAGACTCCTTCTACTCTGATTACTGAAGAAATAGCTTCGACTGCGTCACTCGCAGCAAGAGCTTCAACCACGGCCGAAAGCGATGCGCCTAAAGCTTCGTGAGTTCCTACCTCGAGGGTAGCGGTTTTGCTGAGCTGACCGCCGCTAACAGCGACAGATTGTTCGACAGTTTCAATAGAAACGCCGTGTTCAGCAAAAATACTTGCGATTTGCGCCAAAACGCCAGGCTTGTCAGTGACCTCGAGAGTGATCTGATAGCTCATATAGACACGTTCAATTGGCAGGGTTTCAAGGTTGGCGTGAACTGAATCGGCCAAACCTGGGCCACCAGCGACATGGCGTTTGGCAGCTGAAACCAAGTCGCCAAGAACGGCAGACGCGGTCTGCACGCCACCGGCGCCAGCGCCATAGAACATCAGCTGACCGGCAGCTTCAGCCTCGACGAACACTGCGTTATAGGCGCCGCGCACAGAAGCCAAAGGGTGCTCGTTTGGAATCATGGCAGGGTAAACGCGCACCGATATGCCCTTGTGCCCAGCGTCGTCAGCGTCGATGCTTTCACAGATTGCGAGCAGTTTGATTACATAGCCGTCTCGCTTGGCGGCATTGATTTGAGCTTTTGTAACCTTGGTGATTCCCTCGCGATAGACCTGCGAAAGCGGAACCTCAGTGTGAAAAGCCAGCGAAGCCAAGATCGCAGCTTTTTGAGCGGCATCGTAAGCCTCGATGTCGGCGGTTGGGTCAGCTTCGGCATAACCGAGCTGTTGCGCTTCGGCGAGCGCATCTTCAAACTCAGCACCGGTAGTGTACATGCGGTCGAGAATATAGTTAGTGGTGCCGTTCACAATGCCCATGATGCGTTTGATGCGGTCGCCGGCGAGTGACTCGCGAAGCGGGCGAATGATAGGAATCGCGCCGGCAACAGCGGCTTCAAAATAAAGTTGCGCACCAACTTGTTCGGCTGTGTCAAAAAGCTCAGTGCCATGGGTTGCAAGCAGCGCCTTGTTGGCGGTGACAACATCAGAACCCGAGTTGAGTGCTTGCAGAATGTAGCTGCGAGCTGGCTCGATGCCACCCATAACTTCGACGACTATATCGGCACTCAAAATAAGTGACTCGGCATCGGTGGTGAGCAACTCGGCAGGAACCCCAGGTTCGCGCGGCGAGTCTAGGTTGCGAACCGCAATGCCCACCAATTCAAGGTTTGCGCCAACGCGCGCGCTAAGTTCAGCGCTGTTTTCTAGCAGCAGTCGCGCAACCTGCGAGCCCACCGAACCTGCACCAAGCAGGGCTATTCGCAACGGACGATATTCGTTCACGATTTCACTAATCACATTCTGTTCTTGTGTTGCAGTTCTTGGTAACGCACATCACGTGCAAAAAGATCGGCTTCGGTTTCGCCACGCACCACTAGTCTTGCTACCCCGGCACGCACAGCTACCACTGGCGGGCGGGTCAACATGTTGTAGTTGCTCGACAATGAATAACAATACGCACCCGTTGCAGGCACCGCCAATAGGTCACCGCTGGCAATGTCAGCAGGCAGATACTCGGCACGAACCACAATGTCGCCACTTTCGCAGTGCTTGCCCACCACTCGCGCCAGCGCTGGCTCGGCAAGGCTGTTACGTGAGGCCAACGTGGCTGAGTACTCGGCTTCATAAAGAGCCGGGCGCGCGTTATCGCTCATGCCTCCGTCGACTGAAACGTACTTGCGCACGGCGGGCGCTGCGCCATCAGAGACCAAGACCTCTTTGATGGTTCCCACGTTATAAAGAGTGAAGCTACTTGGGCCGGCAATTACGCGACCCGGCTCAAACGCTAACTTAGGCACCGGCACACCCCTGGCCTCGCATTCGCGCTTGACCGCCACCGCAATGTGGGCGGCAAAAGTCGTCAAACTTGGTGCGTCATCGGCGCTTGTGTAGTTAATGCCGAAACCACCACCCAGATTAAGCTCGGGCACATCGCCGCCGGCCAGCAGCTCGGCATGCAGTTCAATTAGGCGTTTTGCCGCTTCGACAAAACCATCCAAAGCAAAAATCTGTGACCCTATGTGGCTGTGGATGCCCAAAAACTTTAGGTGGCGGTGTGAACGAATTTTGGCTACTAGGGCCGGCACGTCAGCCAAAGCAACGCCAAATTTTTGGTCTTCGCGGGCTGTGGCTAAAAACTCGTGGGTGTATGCGTGAACGCCACTGTTGACGCGAAGGCGAACACCCTGAACCTTGTCTTGAGCACCGGCAGCCGAAGCAATGCGTTCAATCTCAATTTCACTATCAATCACGATTGCGCCAACATTGGCCGAAACCGCTCGACCAATTTCAAAAAGACTCTTGTTGTTGCCGTGCAAGCCAATTCGGCCACCATCAAGCCCAGCAGCTAACGCAACCGCCAGCTCTCCCCCGCTGGCAACATCTAGGTTCAAACCCAGCTCATTGATCCACTGCGCGATTTCAGTCGTTAGAAAAGCTTTGCCTGCGTAATAAACCTTGGCTTCTGTGCCAATCGACTTAGCAGCCGCTTCAAGGGCATTTCGCACACCTAGGGCTCGAGCGCGAAAGTCATCTTCGTCGAGAACATAAAGCGGAGTGCCAAACTGAGCAGCCAAGTCACCAACGTTCACACCGGCAACTGAAAGTTCGCCATGTGCGGTGCGCGAGACATTGCTTGGCCAAATCTTTGCGCTGAGCGCATTCAAGTCAGCTGGCACCTCGAGCCATTCGGGCGCAAGCGGGTTTGCTTTTGCTTTAGTCATCACATGCGCTCCGGTGCGTCAACGCCAAGCAAGTCAAGGCCGTTTTTCAAAACTTGACCAGCAGCGTTGTTCAACCACAAACGGGTGCGGTGCACAGTTTCAGGTGCAGCGCCAGAAAGCGGGGTGACACGGCAGTTGTCATACCAACGGTGATATGCGCCAGCAACCTCTTCGAGGTAACGAGCAACCCGGTGGGGTTCGCGAAACTCAGCCGCCTGGGCAAGAACGCGAGGCAGGTCATTTAGTTTGGCGAGCAACTCACCCTCACTTAGGTGTTCAAGAAGCGAGGGTTCAAACTCACTCAAGTCAACGCCGAGGCTGGCAGCATTCTTAGCCACCTGAGCGGTGCGAGCGTGAGCATATTGAACATAGAAAACCGGGTTGTCGTTGCTCTTCTTTGAAAGCTGTTCGAGGTCGATGTCAATGTTTGAGTTGATTGATGAGCGGGTAAGCGCATAGCGTGCAGCGTCTTTGCCAACAGCCTCAACGAGGTCTTGCATTGTCACAACGGTGCCTGCTCGCTTCGACATGCGCATTGGCTCGCCATCGCGCATCAGGTTGACCATTTGGCCAATCAAGATCTCAAGGTTTACGCCAGGCTCATCACCATAGGCAGCGCAAAGCGCCATCATGCGCGGAACATAACCGTGGTGGTCAGCACCCAGCATATAGATGCAGCGATCAAAGCCACGTTCGCGCTTGTCTAGGTAATAAGCCAAGTCGCCCGCGATATAGGCAGCTTCGCCATCACTCTTAATGACCACACGATCGCGGTCGTCGCCAAAAGTGCTTGAGCGCAACCAGGTGGCGCCATCTTCTTCGAAAATGTGGCCGAGTTCGCGCAGGCGTGCGATTGCTCGCTCAACTGCCTTGCTCTCATAGAGCGAGTTCTCGTGAAAATATACGTCGAAGTCAACACCAAAATCGTGCAGCTCTTGGCGAATCTCTTGGAACATCAGCTCGACGCCATTAGCTCTGAAAAACTCTTGCGCTTCGTCACGAGGCAGCTTCACGACGTCAATTGCGGTCTCAGCCAAAACCCGCGCAGCGATTTCGTGAATATAAGCACCGCCATAGCCGTCTTCTGGCGCTGGCTCACCAAGGGCGCTAGCCAAAAGTGAGTTTGCGAAACGGTCAATCTGAGCGCCGTGGTCGTTGAAATAGTATTCGCGGGTGACGGTAGCACCCTGCGCTTCAAAAATGCGGGCCAGCGAGTCGCCAACTGCTGCCCACCTAGCGCCACCAATGTGAATTGGGCCAGTAGGGTTGGCCGAAACGAACTCTAGGTTCATCTTGAGACCAGCAAGATTGGTGCCGCGGCCATAAGCAGCACCGGCAGCCAAAATAGTTTTTGCGAGCACACCGGCCTGGCCAGCGCTCAGTGTGATGTTGATAAAGCCCGGGCCCGCGATATCTACTTTTTCAACGCCTTCAAGCGCACTGATTTCTGGCGCTAGAACCTCAGCAAATGCACGCGGGTTCATGCCGAACTTGCCTGCGAGTTGCATCGCAACGTTGGTGGCCCAGTCGCCGTGGTCTCGGTTCTTGGGTCTTTCAATTGCTATTTCAGTTGGCAAAATACCGTCGCCAAGTGCTGCACTAGCCTGCAAATTTGCGAGGATGCCTAGTAGCGCGGCCGAAAGGTCTGCTGGGGTCAAAGTCTTGCCTGTCTGATTTAAAAGACCGCAAGCCCGCGATCTCTAAAGTTGTCGAACCGAAGACTCAAAACAGCCTGAAGGTTCTTTATAAATCATACCGAAAGCCCGCATATTGCCGAAGATGGTGGCCGCAAAAGCGACCACCATCGACGTCTTAGGAAAGGTTTTGCCTAAGTACCTGTTATTTGACCGAACCCGCGGTCAAACCACGAACAAAGTAACGCTGCAGGCCGAAGAAAACAACGACCGGAACAATCAAGGTGAAGAACGAGCCAGCTGCAACGATCTGCCACCCTTGGTTGTATTGCCCGAGCATGCTGAGCAGTGTGTACGTGAGAACTGGGTGGTTACCCACAAACACGAACGCGACAAGGTAGTCGTTCCAAACCCAGAGAAACTGGAAAATCGCGAACGAAGCAAGAGCCGGCACAGACATCGGAATCACAAGTTTCCAGAAGATTTGGTAATAAGAAGCGCCGTCAACGCGTGCTGCCTCGATGAGTGCGTGCGGCAAGGTCATCATGTAGTTGCGCAAGATGTAAACGGCAAGCGGCATAGCGAATGCGCTGTGAACGATCCATCCGGCTGGGTATTCACCGGTAATGTGCCACGGATAATTTGGGTCCCAGAACGGAATCCACTGGAATAGCGCTGGGTTGTTCATTTGCAAGTCGCCGATCCAGCTGTCGAAACCGACGAACAGCTGAAGCACCGGCACGAGAGCAGCCTGCATCGGCACGACCATCAGGCCGATAATGATTGCGAACCAAACCTCTTTGCCCTTGAAGCTCAGAAATGTAAAACCGTAGGCGGCGAAAGCAGCGAACATGATTGGCAAAATAGTTGCCGGCACTGCAACTGCGACAGTCGAGATAAAGCTTGAAACCAGGTTGTTGGCGTTCAGAGCCTGGGTGAAAGGGTCAATGGTCCAGTGCTGGGTTAACGGTGAAAAAATAGCAGTCCACCATCCGCTGCTATAAGCATCGTCTTTATTTCTAAAAGCGGTGACAAACAAGCCAACGGTTGGAATCAACCAAAGAATAACGAGCGCAAGAAGAGTTAGTGACGACCCAAGACGAAACTTCTTGAGCCTAGTTGCAAATGTCAAAGTTCTGCTCATCGAAGTTCCTCCTGCTTGCGGTAGCTGTATACCTGGTAAATCATGATCGGAATAATGGCCAGCATTAGCAAGACCACAATGGCCGAAGCTTTGCCCGTGTCACCAAACTCGAAGTAGTTCTTGATGAATGCCACACCGAGCACGTTGGTGTCGAAGTTACCGCCGGTCATGGCATAAACCACGTCAAAAATCTTCATAACACCGATAAGCACTGTGATGAAGACTGAAACAGCTGTTGCACGAATCTGAGGCAAGACAATCTTGAAGAAAGTCTGGCGCCCGGTTGCACCGTCGATGGCTGCCGCTTCGACTGTTTCTTCGGGAACAGCTTTGATAGCGGCTGAAAGCAAGACCATCGAGAACCCAGTGTTCAGCCAAATGACGATGACCATCAGAAGTAGGTCGTTTAACTTGAAGTTTGTGATTTGCATCCACGGCACTGCGTTGCCACCGAGGCCTGTGACGATTGCGTTCAGCAAACCGACCTGCACGTTACCGGCGTCGTAGTTGTAAAGAAAGCGCCACATGGTTGAAGCAGCCACAAAGCTGATTGCCATAGGCAAGAAAATGATTGATTTCGCGACTTTTTCGCGAATTGGCCCGACGTTGTTTGAAACCGTGGCAATGAGCAGGCCGAGCACGACGCTGGCTGCTGGCACAACAAGAATCCAAAGCAAGTTATTGAATAGTGTGCTTAGAAAGTCTGTGTCGCCGAAAAGCGAATTGAAGTTATCAAAGCCTGAGAATTTTTGTTCGCCCGTGTCAGGGTCAGTGGTTGTAAAGCTGAGATAAATGGTCTGAATGGTCGGCCAGACCAAAAAGCCACCTACAAGGGCCAGCACCGGGGCTATGAACGCGTATGGCTGCAGCGCTGATGCTACGCGACGCGGAAACAAGTTGACGAGAAAATTCAGCAACCAGTAGAGAAAAATACTTGCCAAAACGCCGATGCCGATGGCGCTAAGTGCAAAAACCAAATCTGGCAAGTAGCTGAAAATGTCTGGCTGCTGATCCATGTGTGCAACTTTCTTTTTTTAAAGCAGGTGTTCTTTGTAACTAAGCAAGAAGCACTGGCAGAAAGGCTAGGCCTTTCTGCCAGTGCATAACTTGTTTTACTAAATCAGAGGTGAGATTTAGTAAGCAGCGTCGATTGCAGTCAAAGCCTGGGTTAGAGTCTTTGAACCGTTGAACCAGCTGGTTAGTTGGTTCCACTCGGTTGAGTTTACAACTGCAGGCTCTGCGTCTGAACCATCGAAACCGAAGGCTGAAGCAGATGCAAGAGTCTTACCGATTGCACGCTGGATGCTGGTTGGGTAAAGGCTGTTAGGGAACGTCTTGTGCGCTGACAAGAAGAATCCGCTGTTAGCCCAACCTGCACGGCCTAGCTTGTCGCTAAGGATGAAGTTCAGAACCTTAGCTACTGCTGGGGTGCTGTGGAATACACCGGCGATGTCGCCACCACCAAGTACACCGTTTACTCCGCCAGCTGGGGTAGGCACTGGAAAGAAGCCTACGTGGCTGTAGTTGCCAGCCTTGTACTCAGCCTTGATTGCTGAAGGGAAGAAGTCAGTAATGAATGACCCCTGCTTTAGCATGAAGCACTGACCGTTGTTCTTGCCGCTTACGAATAGGCCAGAGGTGGTTGCTTCGCCGAAGTTACGTGAAGCGATACCGGTGCCGCCACCCTGAACGTTGCCAGGGGTAAGAAGGGCTGAACCAACCTTGTTAGCTGCCTTGCGAACTAGAGTCGAGTTGAAGTGAATCTGACCCTGCCACCACTTGTTGTAGTTAGCTACGCCACCGTACTTAAGTACGTATTCTTCTAGCCAGTCAGTTGCATACCAACCAGTTGCGCCACCAGATTCGATACCTGCACAGTATGGGTAACCGGTGCCGTCTTGCTTAATCTTTGCTACCAAAGTGGTTAGCTGTGCGTCAGTGGTAGGAACCTTGTAACCGTTCTTGCGGAACGCTGCAGGGTTGAACCAAACAAGAGACTTAACGTTTGCGCCAATTGGAAGACCGTAGATCTTGCCGTTCTTGACAGCTAGTTTGTCCCAGCCCGGAATAAGGGTCTTCTGAACAGCTGAAAGGTTGAAGCCTGGGATGCTTGCAAGTGGCTTTAGCTTGCTGCTAATGCCAGTCAAGCCACCTGGCTGTGGCCATAGTGCGATGTCAGGAGCCTGGCCACCGTTCACCTTGACGGTGATGTCGGTGTTGAAGTTAGCCAAACCGGTGTAGGTAACCTTTACGCCGTTTGATAGGCCCCAAGAGTTAAGTTCTCCTTGGAAACCTCGAGCTTGGTCGCCACTGAATGCGCCGAAGATGGTTACGGTTGGGGTTGATGCTTCAGCAGCGGCTACGCTGCCGAAACCAAGAGCTGCTACTGCAACTGCTGAAACAGCAGCAACAATGCGAATGCGCTTGTTCATAGTTCGTTTTCCTTTCCTAAGAACTCCAGCACGGTTGTGCTTTCGTCTAATGTGACTTTAGGTCAAAAATATGCAATCGCTTGCGCAAAATAACGCATCGTTACCAAATCTTTGTAAACGCTTGCAGGAATTGCCATTACTCGATACTTTAAAGCAATTTTGAAAGGCCACAAAACTGGCAGCAAAGGTCAGCTGTTAGGCTTTTAGTGAACCCTTAGCCCCTATAGCTCAGGGGATAGAGCGCCGCCCTCCGAAGGCGGGTGCGCAGGTTCGATTCCTGCTAGGGGCACATGTTTGGAATAACTGCACTATCACAAGAAAACCTGTCAACCCTGGGCCCGATTGCGCTGCTGATAGTCTTTGCGGCCATCTTCGCCGAGACTGGCCTCTTAGTGGGCTTTTTCTTGCCAGGCGACAGCTTGCTGTTCCCCGTCGGGCTCATGGTGGCAAGCCACGCCATCGATTTTCCGATTTGGTTCGTGTGTCTCGTGGTGTCGGTCGCTGCGTTCGCAGGCGACCAGACCGGGTACTTTATTGGCCGCAAAGCTGGGCCCGCGATCTTTAACAAACCTGACTCAAAGTTTTTCAGCCAAAAGAACGTCTCGCGCACTAACTCATTCTTTGAACGATACGGTTCACGCGCGATCATTTTGGCGCATTTTGTGCCAGTTATGCGCACCTTCGTTCCGGTCGCCGCAGGTGTTGGTCAAATGTCACACCGACGTTTCACCATGTTCAATGTGATCGGTGTTATTGGCTGGGCTACCGGAGTCACCTTGCTTGGCTTCTTCTTAGGTCGAGTTGACTTCGTGGCAAAACACGTCGAATACTTCACATTGGGGTTCGTCGTGGTTTCGACTATTCCGATTCTGATTGAAGTTCTGAAAGCTAGACGCGAACACCGCTAGAAGCTGGGCTTAAGAAGTTTCAAGTCAAGACTTTGCAACGGCTAGGTGTTGGCCAAATAGCTTGCAAGCTGCTCTATGGCAAGGTTTCGGTGGCTCATCGAATTCTTCACCTCGGGCTCGAGTTCAGCAGCTGAAACCTCGAAACCTTCGGGAACAAACACTGGGTCATAGCCAAAGCCTGCCTCGCCGGTTTCAGCGAAAGCAACCTCGCCTGGCCAGATTCCTGTGAATGTCACTTCGTCTTCGCCGACAAAGCCAACCAACGCTATCGTGCAGACAAATGCGGCGCCACGGTGCTCAGGTCGAACATCTTTTATCTGCTCTAGCAACAATCGCCGGTTCGCAACAGCATCGCGGGTGCCTGACCATCTAGCCGAAAAAATGCCTGGAGCTCCGCCAAGAACTTCGACCGCTATGCCCGAATCATCAGCGATTGCTGGCAGACCCGTGTGCTGATGGGCGGCCCTAGCTTTGATCAAAGCATTCTCGGCATAAGTCAGCCCGTCTTCGACGGGCTCAGGCCCGTCATAGCCGACCAACTCGACACCTGGTGCAAGCGGTTTCAAAATTGCAGCTAATTCGACAACTTTATGTTGATTGTGAGTTGCTAAAACCAATTTTATTTTTGACATTTATTTGCTTTAGCCGGCAATCTGGGCAAGCGCTGCCCCCTGAATTTTGCTGAGCTCACCGGTGCCTTTTAGCGCTAGGTCAAGAAGCAAATTTAGCTCATCACGATCAAAAGCTGCACCTTCAGCTGTGCCTTGAACTTCAACAAATTTTCCCGAGCCAGTCACTACTACATTCATGTCAGTTTCAGCGCGAACGTCCTCGGTGTAGGCCAAATCGAGCATCGGCACGCCGTCGATTATGCCAACTGAAATAGCCGAAATGCTTTCGACTAGAGGGTTTGCCTTTTGCGCAATGAACTTTTGCGCACGGCCCCATTCGATGGCATCGGCGAGCGCGAGGTAAGCACCCGTGATGGCAGCCGTGCGAGTGCCGCCGTCAGCCTGCAAAACGTCACAGTCAATGACGATAGTGTTCTCGCCCAGCGCACGAACATCAACTGCAGCGCGAAGTGAGCGACCGATTAGGCGAGAAATCTCGTGAGTGCGGCCACCAATCTTGCCTTTGACTGACTCGCGGTCATTGCGAGTGTTGGTTGCCCTTGGCAGCATCGAGTACTCGGCCGTTACCCAACCTTCGCCTTTGCCGAGTTTCCAGCGCGGCACCCCGTTGGTGAAACTAGCGGTGCACAAAACCTTGGTGTTGCCAAAACTAATGAGTGCGCTGCCTTCAGCGTGCGCCGCCCACCCGCGCTCAATTGTGACTGGGCGAAGTTCGTCGGCGCTGCGGCCATCGGCTCTAAGGTTCATGCTGATTCTTTCTTTTAGAAGCTAAATGTGTTCAACAGAGCCAACCTCGGGCCCCAAAAATCTGCGTGCTAGTCGTTCGAATTCGCCGGCGTTGCCAGTGGCCTGAAATCGATATGTTGGCGCGCTTTGTTCATTGCGCTCAAGATTATGCGCAACCAAAGTGCGATAAACGTCTTTAGCGGTTTCTTCGGCGCTCGAGACCAAAGTAACCGTGTCACCCATCACATAGCTGATGGCGCCGGTGAGCAACGGGTAGTGCGTGCAACCGAGCACAAGCGTGTCGACGCCTGCGGCTTTGATCGGGGCCAGGTAGGCCTCGGCGGCGGCAAGCAACGCTGGGCCAGAGGTTTCGCCCCGCTCAACGAAGCTCACAAAGTCGGGGCAAGCCTGGCTGGTGATCGTGAGGTCAACGGCAGCGGCAAAGGCATCGTCGTAGGCGCGTGAAGCCACAGTTGCGCTGGTGCCGATTACGCCGACCTTGTGATTGCGCGTTGCAGCTACGGCCCGACGGGCAGCTGGCAAGATTACCTCGACAACCGGAATTCCTCGACCATCGGTGTAACGTTCCCGGGCATCGCGCAAAACTGCGGCTGAAGCCGAGTTGCAGGCAATCACCAAAAGTTTGACGCCTTCATCAACCAGGCGATCCATCACATCAAGGGCCAATTCACGCACTTCAGGAATGCTTCGAGGACCATAGGGCGAGTTGGCAGTATCACCCAAATAGATGATTGACTCATTTGGCAACTGGTCGATGATGGCGCGAGCCACCGTCAAGCCTCCTACGCCAGAGTCAAAGATTCCAATCGGTGCATTATTCACGTTTTCAAGTCTATTCGGGCAGACCCAACAAAAGTTGGCTGCGCACTTGCAACGAGCTCGAGCTAGGCTAAATGGGTGCTAAAAACTTCTGCTTTGCTCACCGACCGCTATGAGTTGACGATGCTTCAAGCTGCTCGTCATTCTGGCGTTGCCGACCGCCAAGCAGTCTTTGAAGTCTTTGCGCGTTCGCTGCCAGCTGGCAGGCGTTACGGGGTATTTGCTGGCACAGGTCGACTTCTCGAACGCATAGCCGATTTCAGATTTCAATCTAATGACCTCGAATTTCTCGCGACCAACAACGTCGTTGATAGCGAAACCCTGAACTGGTTAGCCAACTATAAGTTCAGCGGCAACATCTCGGGCTATCGCGAAGGCGAGATATATTTCGGCTACTCCCCCGTGCTAACTGTTGAGGCGAGCTTTGCAGAAGCTGTTGTGCTTGAGACTCTGGTGCTGTCAGTGCTCAACTTTGACACCGCGGTGGCAAGTGCCGCCGCCCGCATGAAAAGCGCTGCCGCTGGGCGCAACCTTGCCGAAATGGGCAGCCGCCGGGTTAGCGAAATTGCTGCGGTTGCCGCTGCCCGGGCTGCCTATATTGCCGGATTCGCTGCCACCTCAAATCTTGAGGCTGGGCGCAGCTGGAACATTCCAACCATGGGCACAGCTGCTCACGCTTTCACACTCATGCATGACACCGAAGAAGCTGCTTTTAGAGCCCAAATCGAAACCTTTGGAACCGCAACGACACTTCTGATTGACACCTACAGCATCGAAGCTGGCGTGCGAAAAGCTATTGAGGTTGCTGGGCCTGAACTCGGCGCGGTTCGCATCGACTCGGGCGACCTTGCTATTGAAATCGCTAAGGTGCGCGCGCTGCTTGATGACCTTGGTGCAAAAAATACCAAAATAACCGTCACAAATGACCTCGACGAATATGCGATAGCTGCTCTTGCCGCTGCCCCAGTGAACTCTTATGGGGTGGGAACTTCGGTGGCAACCGGATCAGGCGCGCCAACTGCAGGTTTTGTCTACAAACTGGTGTCGCACCAGCAACCGGGCGGTGACTGGGTCAACGTGGCAAAAACCTCAGCCCAAAAAGCAAATATTGCCGGGCGCAAAACTGCCGTGCGACGTCACGACGCTCAAGGAATCGCGACCGCAGAGATCGTTCACTCACAAATCGCTGGTGCGCCACAAAGCAAAAATGACTCAACTGAAAGCCTAAACGAACGCAACCTTATCGTTGAGTTGATGAACTTAGGCATCGCAGTCGAAGAGTTTGTCGGCCCCGAAGGCACGCTAAACGCTCGAAACCATCACGCAAAAGTTATAGCTGCCCTGCCGGCTCAAGCTCTGCGATTGACTCGCGGTGAACCGGGCATTTCAACCTTGCTCAGCTAGCCAAAGTATTGGTGCTTAGGCTTGGTCGCCGCCGCTGTTGTCAGCTGGTGGCTCGGGTTTGATGCCTTCATAAATATCTTTGCAAGCGGGGCAAACCGGAAACTTCTGAGGATCGCGGCCAGGAACCCACACTTTGCCGCAGAGCGCAACCACCGGCGTGCCCATAACGGCTGACTCAACGATTTTCTCTTTGCGCACATAGTGTGAATAGCGCTCGTGATCGCCAGGTTCGATGCTTTGCTCTTGAAGCGAACGCTCTTCTATTGCGGTTGATCCACCGCCACCAATAGTCTCGCGACCGAAATCAGACATCAAAACCTGCATCAAGTTGAAGTTAGTAGCTATTTAACGCTGTCAGCGTTGCCCAACACAACTGTAATGCTGATGGTCGAAGTGCCGCGCAAAATTGTCAACTTCACTGTGGCTCCCGCTGGTTGCTGTCGCACTAAGGCAGTCAAATCTGACGCGGTGGTCACTTTTGAGTCGTTCAGCATAGTAATGACGTCGCCTTTTTTGAGCCCCGCGGTTTCACCCGGACCGCCAGCTGTTAGCGAGTCAACTTTGGCTCCGTTGCTAAAAGCATCAACGGCATTTGCTTTGGCATTGTTATAAATCTGAGCGCCTAGCAAACCATGGGTTGCTTTGCCGTTTGCCATAATGTCATCGGCGATGCGCTGAGCAACATTTGCCGGAATAGCGAAGCCGACACCGATGCTTCCGGCTTGCCCACCCAAGCTGGTGGCGCTCGCAGTTGCAATCGCAACGTTGATGCCGATCACATCACCGTTTGAGTCAACCAGTGCGCCGCCCGAGTTGCCGGGGTTGATGGCAGCATCGGTTTGAATCACAGACATGTGAATTGTGGCGCCGCTGGCAGCCGCGTTTGGCGCTGAAGAAGCCTCGTCGATTGTTCGGTTCAAGGTTGAGATGATGCCCTTCGTGACCGTGGCATCTAAACCTAGTGGAGCACCAATCGCCAACACGGCATCGCCAACGTTGAGCTTTGATGAATCAGCGAATGTTGCCGGCTGAAGGCCGGCGGCATCAACTTTGACAACCGCCAGGTCATTGGTTGGGTCTGTGCCCACAAGGCGCGCGGCAACAATGCGGCCGTCAGAAAACTTGACCTGGATGCTTGCCGAAGTCGTTGCCCCTTCAAGCGTTACAACGTGTGTGTTGGTCAAAATATAACCGTCAGCACTGAGTATCACGCCACTGCCGATGCCACTACTGCCTGAACCGTCAACCGAAATCGTCACGACTGACTGCGAGGCTTTAGCAGCTGCACCGGTAGCCCAACTGATGCTCTCGGGGTTGTTAATCGTGATGCCCATGCTGCTGTGGTTGTTTGCGCTGAAGAGGGCTGTAGCAGTGGCTCCCCCGATTGCACCGCCGACCAGCACGCCTACGGCCAAAAGAACTATCGATGCGCTCGAGATGCGGGCGCCAAAGGCACCAAGACGACTTGGTGCGTCTTCGATGGCAGGCCAAACCTTAACGTTGACCGGCGATGCCGAAACAAACTGCGTGTTTGATTGAATGTCTTGCAAAGAACCACTCAGGCCAAAAGAAACGCGCGGCGCATCGACAACTGGCGCGTCGAATGCCGGCGCATCAACGGCAGGCGCGTCTACCGAAGCAGCGTCGGCTGCCGCCGATTCGGTCTCTTCAGATAAATCAACTGATTTGTTTGGTTGGGTGTCAGACATTTCAAACCTTTCACTGCTTTGTGAATGCGATTTCACTCGCAAGCGAGGTTAAGTCTATGAACGAAGTCTGAAAGATTAATTAAGACAACCAATATTTTCTAGTTGCGACAGACAATCATCAGCAACCAGATATGACCTTTTGGTTGTGGGCTCAGGATCGCGAGGGTGCGCAGGTTTCTGAATTACTAAGACTCGAGTTGGCAATGCAGCTAAGACAGGTTCGCCAGGCACGTTTTGCCAGAGCTTTGAACCATTTACTCGAAATTCTGCACGATAAGTGACTAGGGCGCGAATGGTGTGGAATCCTGTTGAAAAAAATCGCACTGATGAACTAAACGGCCGGGTAAAACTATATTTTTGGCGAGCTTTGGCATCGACATGAAAGTCGATTTTGATTGGTGTGAAGCGAAGTGCTACAAATCTCGACAACAGATAAGCCAGCCGAAACTGTCGATTGTGCGCGACGCTGATGATTACAGGCTGCCTCAACTTTGCTGTGCCCATCGAACTTCGAATAATCAGCGGGTTAGGCGAAAAACTGTTATTTGCTGCCATTGCCAAACGTCGATGCAAAAGTCTCAATTTGGCCTTGACATCGAGTGGTTCGGCAATACTTTTCGAATGCTTGGGCTTGAAGGCGTGGTGATCTTGGCCCATCCCAGCCCCATTTGCGAGCGGAGCAATTGAGTGCCCGGCCGTGTGGTCAGCCACATATTTTGCGCACAAGGTGACAACTGAGCCCAAGGTGCGCCCACCGACTTTGAAACCCGGTTTGCCCAGCCCCGCATCGCAAGTGTTAGTTGCCAAAGCTATTGTCGGCGCAAATGGCATCACCACCGTTGAAAACAATATGAATATTGCTGCCGCCTGAACTAAGAAGATTTTTCGCATGGCACGAAAATAGCCCACACAGATATTTGGCAGTGTGCTTTGTGCACAGGGGGCTTGAGGTGCGCTTCGGCACTTAAAAGCGAAAACCCCTCGAGCAGAGAGGGGTTTTCTTTGGTTGCGGGGGCAGGATTTGAACCTACGACCTCCGGGTTATGAGCCCGGCGAGCTACCGAACTGCTCCACCCCGCGGCGAAGTCCCAACTCTATCACAACGCGGTTTGAAAAGCGACTTGAGCTTGGCTGCGGTGTTAGAGAAGCTTGGCTATTTAGACTCAGCGGCAATTGCGTCGTTGATAGCTTTAGTCAATGCGGCCTCAGCCTTGCCATAGGCAGCCCAGTCGCTTGCGGCCATTGCCGTGGCTTTGTCGGCCATGGCCTGTTTAGCGGCCTTCAACGCGGTTGCAAGAGCAGTGTTAGTGCCGGTTCCTGTTCCAGTGCCTGTGCCTGTTCCAGTGCCGGTTCCTGTGCCGGTGCCCGTTCCAGTGCCGGTTCCGGTGCCCGTACCCGTACCAGTTCCAGTTCCCGTGCCGCCTGTGCTGCCGCCAAAGAGCGAGTCGAGAGCGCCGTTCAAAGTGTCTTCGAAGGCGATCTTGTCGCCAAAAGCCACCAGCACTTTTTTGAGCAGAGGAAAACTGGTTTCGCCAGTTGATTTGATATAAACCGGCTGCACATAAAGCAGACCGCCGCCAACCGGCAACGTCAAAAGGTTTCCGTTAAGAACATCGGTTGACCCTTGGCGCAAAAGGTTGAGCAAGCGCGAAACATCAGAGTCAGCGTTGAACATGGCCTGCACCTGGCCTGGGCCTGGCACCACCGTGTCTCGAGGTAACGACAGCAGCTCAAGTTTTCCGTAGTTAGCGCCCTTAACGCCAGCGGTCGAGCCGGCGTCGCTGTTTGCCACCAAATACCCCGTCAACACGTTTCGTGCTGAGGCGCCGGTTGAGCGTGGAATAAACGTTGAATACAGCGAGAACGCCGGAGCGCTTTGACCCGGCGCCTGCATTGTCGAGTAATAAGGAGGCTGCAGGTGGCTCGAACCGCCGTTCACACCCACCGGGTCGTTCGGGGTCATCCAAGCGTCTTGTTGCGAATAGAACGAACCCGCATCAGTCACGTGATACTGGCCCAAAATAGCGCGCTGCATTTTGAAAAGGTCTTCAGGGTAACGAACGTGGCTGAGCAACTGACCCGACATTTCACTGATTGGGCGAACCGTGCCAGGGTAAACCTTCATCCAAGTTTTCAAAATCGGGTCAGTGGTGTCCCAGGCATAAAGTTTGACTGAGCCATCATATGCGTCAACTGTGGCTTTGACCGAGTTGCGAATGTAGTTGATGTTGTCGAGCGAGCTGGGCGAAGAAGTGTTGCTGTCGGCAATGCTGTCGCCCATGTTTTCAGCCCTCGAATAAGGGTAGTTTGCCGAGGTGGTGTAGCCGTCAACGATCCATTGAACTCGACCGTCAACGATTGCTGGGTATGGGTCGCTGTCAAGTGTCAAATAAGGAGCCACTTCGGCAACACGTGTCTT
>CAISOV010000082.1 GCA_903887175.1 uncultured Micrococcales bacterium | reverse complement strand
CGGTTGCCTGTCACCTTCGAGCAGCTAATGTGCTTCGCCCTGGGGTTCCGGCTCGACTTAGTGCGCTTCTGGTTGATCTAGAGAAAAATCTACGCGACATGTCGGGGCAGCAATGACTCTACCTAGAGGCTTCAAGGCCCAAGCGGAGCGTCACGCACTCGAATTTCGTCAACAGTTGGCCGCGCCGAAGCTCGCTCCAATAGACCTTGAAGAGGTAGCTGGGCTTTTGAATGCTCAGGTGATTTCGGGCGAAACGCTAGTCAGCATCGAACGATTTCAAGAAATAGAGCGACTGCAAGTCGGGGCATTTTCGGCCGCAACTTTTGTAATCAATGGCACTAACTTCATCGTCACCAACCCGCTGAACTCAGAAGCACGCCGTCGAAGTGACATTGCCCACGAACTTAGTCACTTGATTTTGAAACATGAACTGAGTGAGATTCGTGAAGTTGAAGGTGTGCCTTTTCGCAGCTGTAAACCCGAAGAAGAAGAGCAGGCTTCGGCGCTTGGTGCCACTATTCTTTTGCCAACACCGGTACTAAAGTCTCTCGTATTTAGCGGCATAAAAACTGCCGAGAAAATAGCCGAGTCTCAAAATGTTTCAGTTGAAATGGCTCGCTATAGGCTCCATACCAGCGGCGTTTTTAATATAACCAAGAGCAGAAACGCGGTATAAATTTTCCCTTCGGCACCAAACGCACAAGAATGTGATTATCGGGCATCAGAAAAGATGTTTTTTATTCAGGTTTCTCGGCGCAGGTGTTACAGAATTGCGAAAAGGGTGATGGTCTGGACCATCACCCTTTTTTTTTCTTGCTGTGCAATCAGTATGTCGCCGCAAGCACGCGCATGCGCCGCGTTTCGAGAAACAAGAGCGTTGCGCCTAGCGTCACGCTGATAAACCAAGGAACCGTCGTGAGCCACCGGATAACGCTGCAGAACCCAACCAGCAGGCATCCGACGCTTAATGCACCGACGCTGCTGCGAGTGAATTCCATATCCATTCTTCGTGTGTATAAAACCCAAACCAAGAACACTAAAAACGTGCCGAGAATGCCGAAACCAAGGCCGATGAGCGCCGCTTGGCCGATGTATTGATTCAAAAAATCGTCGGTTCGGCGATGCTTGAGAATCCAAATCTCAAGGTAATGCGCGGTGATAACTCGAAGCATGGCCTCACGGCTCAGAAAATACCAAAGCAACGCCGTCGGCGCACCTATATAGAACACGCGCCAACCCTGCCTTAGAAATGTCACAAACGATGCGAACTTTTGCATTCTTGACCCCTCCCTTTTTCTGAACTAGCTGTTGATGCTGGCGGCAAACCATTTGGCCGCCGAGCAATCCAATCAGAGGGCTATGACATTCTTTTGAAAAAGCAAAACAGCGGCTGTCAGGTTCGAACCATAAACAGTCGCTGCTTCACCACGAGGCAGTTGCTAATAAATCGAAATGTAGTTTGAGTCGCTCTCCCAGATTGTGCCCGAACCATCATCAGGAACGAGAACCACACCTAATGTGTAGTCTCCAAGCCCTTGGCCCCAGTCGGAGCTCAGCGCCAATGAATCATCACCAATCGAGTCAACGCTAGAAATCGTGTACCACTGAGAATTTTGATCACAACTGAATCCGTAACAATGAACAGTTTTGACGGTGTATCCCACTGAATCTGGATCAGTCACGTCGATATTTATGTCAACCGGTGAATCACCAGCTGAAGTGTCTATTTGTTGGTCGCCGGCGTCGCTCACTGCCTGAGGTTCGGTAGTGTTGCCTGAAGAACCAGAAGTGTCATAGCAGACGAAATGGATCGACTGTGGGTCAGTCACGGCTTGTGCTAATCGTTTGCTCGAATACATGACCATTCGATATGTCCAGTAATAGTCATCGTTGCCGTTTGGACAATAAGAGTCATAACTGGCATTGAAATAAAGCCGGGCACCGTATTGGCTGAACGAAGGCAACCATTTTGCTAGCGCCGTGCTATCTGTCGACCAGGTCTCTTTATTATCGAGGTATTGCAGAGCAATAGTTGTGCCTTTTCGCAGGCTTGAGCCGCCGAGCAAACCGTACTGGTACTCGGTGTAACCGTTTTGAATCGAGACAGTTGCTGGCCAGCTTGTGCATTTGCCAGTGCAGTTCACCGGCTGCAGAGAGCTCGCCTTGAGGCCGCTTGCAACTTTTACTTTGAGCTGCTCAGTCGAGCCCGCAGCGAACCCCTCGCCGGCAGTAACTCTTGCGACAATCGTGTAGGTGCCTGCCCTGCGCGGTTTCCAAGAAAAAGTGGCATAAGTTCGGCTAAATTTCTTGGTGCCAATGGCCAACCCGTTCACAAGCAATGTGACCTTGCGATACTTGGTCGGCCAAGCGCAAGTGTGCGATGAAAGCGATGTTAGTTGGCAAATCGAAACATCTATCGGGTTATTGACACCAGCAGCCAGGTATTTTGGCGCCGACACGTGAACTTGGGTCAGACCCGATGCAAATGCTGCAGGAGCCACATTTAGTGATGTCGCCAACGTGACGATTGCGACTAGCGCGGCTGAGAGTTTTAGTTTCATGATTACCTAACTGTGAATTGGTTCTTGTTGTTCAATGAGCCAATGACTTTGATTTCAAAATTTATGTTGGTTCCAAAAGTCGCCGTCGCGAGCTTCTTGAAAGATGCTTGCCGCCCGAATCACAACCGGTGCGTGGGCCCTGAAAATGCTCGAGCTCGAGCTGGGTTCAACAGTAAACAGAGCGGCAAGCGACTGATAGCTGGCGCGAAATTTTCTGCCAAATGCACGAATACTTGCTGGCGCTGACATGATGCCCCCTATAGAAAAGTTCGAGGCAACCCTACCCCCGCTAGCAGATTAGCACAGCACTATTACCCGAAGACAAATCAAAGCTGGCGGCGTTTGTCGCCAAAAGTCGAGCAACGACCGAGCCCGCTCAACGCACGGTGGCGCTGGTGGCTCAGCTCAGGGCTAAGAAGAACTGCAAAAGGGTGGTGACTTTGGTCACCACCCTTTTTGTTGTTTTTTAGATGCCCTTTACAAAGAGGTCAAGACACTCTTTAGTAAAGATTCGCAGAATTCGTTGCTTCGAATTGGTGCGAGCTTTAAGCATTGCAGTGCCCAAACCTACTCGAGGCAAAGCTAGTTTGAAGAGCGGTTCAGCTTCCTTTGCGATGAATAACCGACGAAGCCAAGAACGATGCTCGGAACAAGAAATGCCCCGTAAAGCAAGAAGAAAAGCGCTGCCGATGCATAAAGTATCGCCGCGGTGAGCAAGAAGCCCGACTTGCGAAGAAAGAAACCAAGAACACCGAAAATCACGCCGATCCAAGTGATGATCAAATGTGGAAGCACCAAGGCAGTAGCAATCGTTTTACCGACGGCTTCGCCATCGGAAGCCGATGCGGCATTTGCGCCTGCAAAGTAAGAAATCAGATAGATACCATACGCCAATGCGAGGATCGTTGCGATGAATGAAACCACAGATCTTTTGTTAAACATTTTTCCCCTAGAAGTTGCTTATGAGTTACGATTTCGCAACATGACAAAACAGTAGTGGTGGTGACTCGATAGAGTCAAATCTTCAAAGGGGCAAGCGGCCCTAAACTGCTTCGTTACTGGCGAACCTGCGCCTTCAAGCGCTCAAACATTTCGGGTGCTGTGAGGTTTTCGCCGAGACGGTTGGGCTTGCCGGTGCCGTGATAATCGCTCGAACCGGTCAAAACCAAGTCGTGCTTGAACGCGAGCTGTTGCAGCCACTCTGACACGTGGGGCGCGACATCCCTGTGAAAAGTTTCGAACCCACCTAGCCCCGCCTCGATCATCGATTCAAAGTGCGCGGTGGGCATGGGCTGACCTGGCCTTGGGCCCTGCCCGCGTGCCATTGGGTGAGCAATAATCGGCACTCCCCCGGCGCCACGAATCAAACGGATTCCCTCTTCAGGCGTCGGAACCCCGCGGTTTGGCACATAGTATTTGCTGCCGGGCCTGACGAACTCAAAGAACTCGGCGCGCTCGCCGATTAGGCCGCGGTTGATCATTGCATCTGCCAGTGCGGGGCGGCCGGCGGTCTTGCCGTTGGCCAAAACTTCTTCAACGTGGCACCAGTCAAGGTCATAATCTTGAGCTAGAAGCTCGGTGATTTGCTTGAGGCGGGCTGTTCGACTGCTCACCGAAGCCTCAAGTGCGGTGGCTAGCCCGCGCTCTTCAGGGTCAACAAAGTAGGCGAGCATGTGCACCGAAAACTTTTCGAACGTGCCGTCACCGCGGGCGATTATGGCGCGCGTAGTCACTTCGATGCCCGGCACAAACTCGATGCCCATTTCGGCGCAGGTGGCGGCGGCCTCGGGCCATCCGCTTGAAGTGTCGTGGTCGGTGAGCGCAACCACATCGAGCCCAGCCTCAGCAGCCTCGCGCATAACTTGCTCGGGCGCGCCCCTGCCATCAGAGCGGGTGGAGTGTGTGTGCAAGTCGATGCGGGCAAGTGGCTTAGTCATTACTTTTATTGTGGCACGGCGCCTCGCGCGCAAAACCCAAAACTGAGGCAGAATCGACTTATGAACGATGCCAACAGCAAAGACGCTAACCCCGCAGCTGCCGACAAAGCCGAGTTTGAGGGCCGCAATAATAACCGCTCTCGCACGCCGACAAGCGAAGAGTTTTTGGCGTTCATTGGCGGGCAATGGAATGACCCAGCGCCTTCAGCTGGTGCAGTAGCTCTTGAACCGAACCTTCGCGAGGCTGCCAAGTTTGCTGCCGAGCGTCGCGCCAAAGTTGCCCAGCGCTTTGCAGGTCACCTTGTGGTTATTGCGGCCGGGGCGCTCAAGACTCGCAGTAACGACACCGAATATCGTTACCGCCCACACTCGGCTTTTGCTCACTTGACAGGGTGGGGTTCTGCGACCCAACCCGACTCGGTGCTCGTCATCGATGCCAGAGAAGCTGGGGTTCAAGGCGACGAGTCTCACCGCCAAGCAACTTGCACACTTTTTTTTAGACCCAGTGTTGGCCACGGCACCAAAGAGTTTTTTGCAAACCCCACAATTGGCGAGTTTTGGGTTGGCCACCGCCCAAACCTTGAGCAGATTAGTGACTTATTGGGCATCAACACTCGTGACATTGCAGATTTCGAAACTTTTATTTCTGGCGCAGATAACGTAATCGATCTTGGTTTTGAAGAAGTGCTCGAGTTTGTTAGCGAGTTGCGCTTAGTCAAAGATGAATTTGAAATCGCCGAAATGCGCAAAGCCGTTGCTGCCTCGGTGAAAGGTTTTGAAAACGTGGTTCGTGCGTTGCCAACAGCAGCTGGTCACGCCCGCGGCGAGCGCATTGTTGAAACGGCGTTCTTTAGCGCAGCGCGCGTTCACGGCAATGACCTTGGCTATGACACCATCGCTGCTGCAGGCCCAAATGCCTGCATTTTGCACTGGGAGGTCAACAACGGTCCGGCCAATCGCGGTGACCTGATATTGGTTGACGCCGGCGTCGAGCTCGATAGCCTTTACACCGCCGATGTGACTCGCACCTTGCCGATTAGCGGCACCTACAGCGAGGCTCAACGCGAGGTTTACAACGTGGTGCTTGAGGCAGCTGACGCTGTTTTTGCGGTTGCAAAACCGGGAATTAAGTTTCGCGAACTGCACGCTACAGCCATGGCCGTGATTGCCAAGCACACTGCAGCTTGGGGTCTTTTGCCAATCAGCGCCGAAGAATCAATGCAACCCGACAAGCAGTTTCACCGCCGCTTTATGGTTCACGGCACCAGCCACCACCTTGGCCTCGATGTTCACGACTGCTCGCAGGCCCGTCGCGAAATGTCGCTCGACGGCGAACTAAAGCCGGGAATGATTTTCACGATTGAGCCTGGACTCTATTTTCACCCGAATGATCAACTTGCGCCTGACCGGTTTCAAGGAATCGGCATTCGCATCGAAGACGATGTTTTAGTGACCGAAACTGGGGTTGAAAACTTGACTGCGGCGTTGCCCCGCAAAATCGAAGACATTGAAAAGTGGATGCTTTCGCTGCAGGGCTAGGCTTCAGGGCTAGGCTTCAGGGCTAGGCTTCAGCGTCAGGCTTTTGCAGCCTTCTGAGCAAGCTCATTAGCTTTATCGGCTAGGCCAGTCGGCACGACGACTTGGTAACTTGCAGCGATAATCATTGAGCCGCTGATGAACTGGCGGCCACCGCCACGCATTGACATGCGCGCCACACCCCAAATCATGCCTAGGCCAGCACCCAGCACCGCTGCAGCTACAACGTCATTTGTGAACGTTGTGGCCGATGTTGCCGATGCAAAGACCAGACCCGCAAAAAGACCGAGCCAGGCGCCATTGAGTGCGCCGTTCATGGCCATGCGGCCATAAGTTAGGCGACCCCGCACACGCTCAACGGTTTTGAGATCTGAACCAACGATTGCGACCAAGTTGGCGGCAAACCCGCCAGCAACGATGCGGTCAACCAGTGCCACCGCATCTAAATAATTTTTGAACTCGCCAACAACATCACCAGTTGGCACAACTGGCACTAGGCCACGAATGGTTTGACGATTAGCGCCGCGGTTTGATTGGGTTTGCATGGCTCAAGTTTAGGTGGTTGCCGATAGGCTTAACGGCGTGAGTTCAAACCGTGTATTCGTAGCCCGACTAGCTGGCTGTGGCGTATTTGACCCATCTGGCGACAAGGTGGGCAAAGTCATTGACGTGCTCGTTTCTTATCGCAGCACTGGCGCCCCTAGAGCAACCGGAATGCTGGTTGAAATCAGTGGCCGCCGCCGCGTTTTTGTGCCGATTGCGCGCGTCACCTCGGTTAGCGCCGGTCAAGTGATCACCACAGGCTTGATTGACTTGCGGCGCTTCACGCAGCGCGGCCAAGAAGTTCGTGTGATTGCCGAAATGCTCGGGCGCAAGGTGAACCTGCTCGATGGCAGTGGTCTTGCCACCATCGAAGATTTGGCTATTGAGCAAAATAAACGTCGCGACTGGATCATCAGCGACCTCTTTTTGCGTCGCCCAAAAACTTCAGCTAGCCCATTTGTTCGCGGTGCCACGCTCTTTTCAACTTGGGAGCAAGTCACTGAAGAAGCCAAAGACGCTGAGGGTCAAAGCGCTCAACAACTTATTGCAACATATAGCGACCTGCGCCCGGCTGACTTGGCAAGCGCACTGCTTGACCTGCCTGACGAACGCATGATTGAGGTTGCCGAAGAGCTCGATGACGAGCGTCTGGCTGACGTTCTTGAAGAGTTGCCCGAAGACGAGCAAATCGACATTGTGGCCGAACTTGACGACGAACGAGCCGCCGAAGTTCTTGACCTGATGGAACCTGACGATGCCGCCGACCTTATGGCGAACCTGCCTGAGGCCCGCACCGAAGCAATTTTGAAGCTCATGGACGAAGAAGAAGCTGATGACCTTCGCCGCCTAATGACCTACGACGAGTTCACAGCTGGTGGTTTGATGACCACCGAGCCAATCATTTGCGCCGCTGACGCCACAGTTGCCGAGGCGATGGCTTTGATTCGCCGAGTCGAAGTTGCGCCGGCGTTAGCTGCATCTGTTTTCGTAACATTGCCACCATTTGAGACTGTCACCGGTCGCTTTTTGGGCGTTGTGCATTTTCAACGCATGTTGCGTTACCCGCCGCACGAGCGCCTCGGAACCCTACTTGACACCGAGCTCGAGCCGGTTCACGCCGACACCCACATTTCGGTGCTGCACCGCACCCTCGCAAACTACAACCTGGTTTCGTTGCCGGTGGTTGACGATGAAAATCATCTGATTGGCGTGGTCACTGTTGATGACGTGCTCGACCACCTGCTGCCAGAAGACTGGCGCACCGAAGACGAAGTGCCTATAGCCAAGAAGGTTGCGAAACCAGTGGCTAAAACTGCAGCTAAATCAACTGCCAAACCAAACACTCGTGTAACTGCCGCAAAGCCAGCAGCGGCCCGACCAGCTAACAAAACGACCCGAAACGGAGGTTCTCGTGGCTAAAAACAGCAACCGCCTCGACCGCCCGTTTAGCCGTCGCGAACGTTTCGTGCCCAAGATTGGCATCAACCAAGAAAAGTTCGGTCAAGCAAGCGAGACCTTTGCGCGCGCTATGGGCACTGGCGAATTTTTAATTTGGATGACCGTTTTTGTGGTCGTTTGGCTGCTCTGGAACACGCTGATGCCCAATGGTTTTCAGTTTGACCCGCGCGAACTGAACTTCACGCTTCTGACAATGATTTTGTCACTGCAGGCGTCTTATGCGGCTCCCCTGATCTTGTTGGCTCAAAACCGCCAGGCAGACCGCGAGCGCGTCAAGACCGAGCAAGATCGCCAGCGCGCCGAACGCAACCTTGCCGACACCGAGTACCTTGCCCGTGAGGTCGTGGCTTTGCGTCAGGCGATTGAAGAAATCGCAACAAAAGACTTTGTGCGTGACGAGATGAAAGACTTGCTGCGCGATCTGCTCACCGAGTTGCGCGCCGAAGCTGGTAACGCAGCAGTTAAGCCGAATGCTGGTCGCACCCGCCGCATCGCAAATGACTAACACTTTGCCAAACCCAAACCCTCTCGAAGTTGCGGTGCGCGCCGCCCTCGATACGGTTATTGACCCAGAGCTGCGTTTGCCACTGCCCGAACTCGATATGATTGCCGGGCTTGTGATTGATGCCGATGGCAACGCCGAGGTTAATGTGAATCTAACGGTGGTTGGCTGCCCAGCTTCGGTTCGCATTCAAAACGAAGTTGAGGCGGCGGTCAGCGCTGTCGAAGGCATCAAGCAGGTTGCTGTGACCCTGGGGGTTATGACACCTGAGCAACGCAAAGTTTTAACCACCAAGTTGCGTGCCGGTCGAGCAGCTCGAAGCAATCCGTTTGATGAAAACACTTTGACAAAAATCTTTTTGATTGGCTCAGGCAAAGGTGGCGTCGGAAAATCTTCAATCACAGCAAATCTAGCTGCGGCGCTGGCCGCTAAGGGTCTGCGCGTCGGGCTCATCGACGCCGACATTTTTGGGTTTTCGATTCCAGGTCAACTGGGTGTCACCGACAAACCAACTCGAGTCGATGACCTGATTTTGCCGCCGGTAGCATTTGGCGTCAAGGTGATTTCGATTGGCATGTTCGTTGAAGGTAACGCGCCAGTGGCCTGGCGCGGGCCCATGCTTCACCGCACTATCAACCAGTTTCTAACCGACGTGTTTTGGGGCGACCTTGACATTCTTTTGGTTGACCTGCCACCTGGCACCGGCGACGTTGCAATCAGTTTGGGCCAACTGTTGCCAACTGCTAAAACCGTCGTGGTAACGACACCTCAACTTGCGGCCAGCGATGTGGCCGAACGCTCAGCCACCGTCGGCCTGCAAACCGGTCAGAGCGTCTTTGGTGTGATTGAAAACATGGCTTGGCTAGAACAAGCCGACGGCACCAAACTTGAGATTTTTGGGGCAGGCGGTGGGCAATTAGTTGCCGATCGTCTCAGTGCAGCCACGGGGTCGAAGGTTGCGTTGCTCGGGCAAATCGGCCTCAGTGTGGCTCTGCGTGAGGGCAGCGACAAGGGTGAACCGGTTGTGTTGGGTAACGCAGCTGACTCTGCTTCACAAATACTCTTGCAAATCGCTGACTCTTTGGCGCGTGACCCTCGCAACTTGGCAGGTCGCAGGCTTAAACTGCAGGTATGACTGAAACCAGCATTAGCCATCTGATTACACACCTGCTTGAGCAAACCAACGCTTTTGCTGACGGCAAAGACGCCCCCGAGGCAAACATCGACGAGATTTTGGCGACGGTGCCTACCGTGGCAGTGCTGAACCCTTGGAACAACAAGCGAATCTATGAGTTGCCCCAGCTGAGCGTTGCCCAGGTGGTCGATTCGATTGACTATGCCCGCGAGTATCAGCCGGTTTGGGGCGCATTCGCTGCCAGTTCTAGAGCGGCTTTTGCTTTGGCGCTGCACGACGCGCTCGTCAAACACGAAAAACAGTTGCTCGACCTGCTGCAGCTTGAAACCGGCAAATCTCGCCAGCACGCTTTTGAAGAGTTCGCCGGCTCAGTCGGCTCGCTGCGATACTATGGCAAAACTGCCAGCCACACGTTGCGGCGACAACGCACTAAATCGGGTGTGCCAATTTTGACCCGATCTTATGTTGACTATTCTGCGGTGGGTGTGGTTGGGGTTATTACTCCATGGAACTACCCGCTGGCTCTAGCGATATTCGACGTTATTCCCGCACTGCTAGCCGGCAACGCGGTTGTTCAAAAAGTCGACAACCAGACTGCCCTGACTGGTCTTTTCACTAGGGCCTTGGCTATTGAAGCTGGTCTGCCTGAAGATGCCTGGACGATCGTGGCTGGTGACGGCGCCGACATTGGCAATGCCATCACCGACAATGTCGACTATGTAGCATTCACTGGTTCAACAGCAACCGGTCGAATCGTGGCTGCACGCGCAGCCGCCCGGTTGATAGGTTGCTCGCTTGAGCTCGGCGGCAAGAATCCGATGATTATTTTGCCAGGTGCCGATGTGCACCGAGCAGCCGAGATCGCGCTGGCTGCAGCCATGGGTAACACCGGTCAACTCTGCGTATCAATTGAACGCGTTTATGTGCCCAATAGCTCAATTGATGCGTTTCTTAAAGTTGTTGCCAAAGCGGCGAACGCGCGCACTGTTGGTCGAACAAACGACTTTGGTGTCGACATCGGCACTCTAACCGGCACCGCGCAGCTTCAGCGAGTAACCAGCATGGTTGACGACGCAATCTCGAAAGGCGCTCGCCTAGTGGCTGGCGGTCAGCCACTGCCAGAAGTTGGCCCAAACGCTTATGCACCAACTGTGCTAACTGATATTCCAGCCGATGCCAAGCTCGACCGCGGTGAAGTTTTTGGCCCGGTTCTGCAGGTTTATGCCTACGAAAGCGTGCAAGAGGCTATCGATTTGGCCAATGACACAGATTATGGCTTGAACGCATCTGTAGTTGGCCCTGAGTCTGAGGCGATAGCTGTTGGGCTTAAGTTGCGCGCTGGCAGCGTGAATATCAACGAGGGTTATCGAGCTAGTTTTGCCTCGATGGCATCACCAATGGGCGGCATGAAGTCTTCGGGTCAGGGGCGCCGCAATGGCCCCGGCGGGTTGTTGCGTTTCACCGAGGCTCGCACCGTTGCAACCGCAGGTGGGCCAATTAAGCTGCCGACTCGCGCCAAGGCATACAACCGCATGGCACCACTGTTGCGCATCTTGAACGCGGTTTTGCGACGCTTCTAGGCGGCAGGGCCGGCTGCAACCCCTAGGTAGATTCGCTATCGAAAGGTGCCGATTCGCCCGCAAGCAGGGGTGCCCGGCCCGCAAGTGAGGCCGCAGCGAGGGTCTCGTCTTCGGCAGTCAAAACTACTGATGGCACGGCACTGACAGCAGGGCCGACAGGCCGCACCGGCTCATCAAGCAACGCATCGCGAATGATGCGACGCGGGTCATACTGTCGTGGGTCAAGCTTGCGCCAATCTACATCATTAAAGTCATCACCCATTTCGTCGGCAAGTTGATTCTTAGCGCCATCAACCATTCGGCGAAGTTGCTTCACAAGCTTGGCAAGCTGCGCAGCGTAATGCGGCAAACGTTCTGGGCCGAGCACAAAGAGCGCAATGATTACAAGAATCACAAACTTTTCTGTCGATAGCCCAAACACCTCTTTAGAATACCTCAGCGTGGCTAAGCGCGAGGCTGAGGTCTTGCGGTTTAAGCTACTGTCAAGGAGCCCCATGGTAGACAAAATCAGCAGCTGGAAGTATGCCGAAGAGTTCGCACTTGAAAGCGAAGCCCTTCGCATAGCTCGCCTGCGCGCAGAAGAATTTGATGTCGAAGCAATCACAGCGGCCACAGGTTCAGCGCTGGCAGTTTTAGCGGCAAGCCTCAACGCTAAAACCATTGTTGAAGCAGGCACAGGCTGTGGCATCTCGGGTTTATGGCTGCTTGCTGGCGCACCAAAAGCTGTGCTGGCAACCATCGACACTGAGCCCGACCGCCAAGCGGCAGCTCGCACAGCGTTCGCCGATGCAGGCATCGCAGCCAACCGCACCCGAGTGATTTCGGGCCGAGCGCTCGACGTTATGGCCAACATGGCAGACGGCGGTTACGACTTGGTTTTTCTTGACGCCGACCGAGAAACTCTAGAAGAACAGGTCACCGAAGCCACCAGGTTGATTCGCCCAGGTGGCGCCATCGCCATTGCACACGCCCTTTGGCGTGACCGTGTGCCAGACCCAGCGCTGCGCGATGATGCAACCGTGGTTTATCGCGATGTTTTGCGCAAATTTAAGAATCAAAAAGATTATGCCGTCAGCCTTAGCGCAACCGGCGATGGCTTGCTGATTGCGGTCAAGCTTCGATAAACCCGAAATGAGCATAAAAAAACCGGTCATCGCTGACCGGTTTTTTTATTTAGACCCTTAGGGGTTTACGATTTGCTCTAGAACTTGGTGAAGATCTTTGGCCTCTTGGTCGTTTACTGAAACAACCAAACGACCGCCGCCTTCTAAAGGAACCCGAAGCACGATTAAACCGCGTGGTTCACGCTCTGCTTCCATTGGTCCATCGCCAGTGCGTGGCTTCATTGCTGCCATGATAAAACTCCTTGTATTGCCGACAAAATTGCCGAAGTTCTATTATCTCACGCCAAAATAGGCAAAGTCGAAAAGTTTACTAATAGTTAAAGAACGTAGCGACCCTTGATTTATGGGGGCGTGAAGTCAGGGTGCTCAAAGTGCCACGCCACAAAAATCCACATAACTTGGGTGGCAATCGACAAAATAACGATTCCCCATTTGATCCACTTTTTGTCATAAAAAGTTGACCGACCAAAAGCACCAAACAATACGAAAGCCGGCAGCAAAAGCCTAAAAGTGCTCGACTGAGGGTAAAACACTGCGACCAAATACAAAATGTAGCCAATCGCCCACATGCGCATTTCAAGACCAAGGTCGCGAACCGAACGGGTGAACATCAACATGGCCACAAAGGCGAGTAGGCAAAGCACCACGGTCGGCCCTAAGAAAGTGCCAAAATAAAAACCGCCGGCCTTGAGCCACCCGTCAAAAGGAACAAACTTTTCACCGGGGCTGATCCATAACCGCCAATAAAGTTCGGTCTTCATGTAGGCCTCGGGCACACCGGTAAACCATGTGGCGATTTCACCCCAAACTAGACCGAGCCCAAAAGTTGTCACACCCAAAACCGCCATGCGAATGCGTTCTTCGATCGCAAACTCGACCAGTTTGTTGCGGTGTTGCCACCAGCGAACCACAAAGATTCCAGCCATTGCAGCTGCAACCGCCAAAACTCCTGGGCGCGTAAACGCCATTAGTGCCAGGGGCGCGATTGCCAAAAGATATTTGCGCTCTGTTATCAACCAAAGTGCATAGGCTAAAAGTGCCAGCCCCATCGCCTCGGAGTATCCAGTTTGCAAAATTGGTGAAGCCGCCGAGATCAGCAACAGTGTTAGCGACCAGAGCGATACTTTGGCATTGAACCGGCGCACAAACAACTTGTAGGCAAATACCGAGAAAACCCAGCCAAAAGCGGTTGAAACCAGCGGCGCCAAAATGACCCACGGCAAACTTGTGATGGCCGTGAGAATTCTTATTAAGAACGGATACGCTGGCAAAAACGCCCAAGCATTTTCGCTCACTAAACCGTCGGGGGTTAGTGGCAGAACTTTTGGATACCCTTGAGCAGGCCCAAAGCCAAACTCATAAATTTTGCGATACCAGTCGGCGTCCCAAATGTTCATGAATTCGAAAAAGTTGACACTGCTGCCTGACTGCGGCCAGTAGCCAGCCACCGAAGGCTGAATCAACATGGCCGCTGCAAAAATCAACCCCGAAAGCACGCGGGTTGCCAAATAGACCAGAGTCACTCGCCAAAGCCAGTTGCTCCACATGGCTGCCCCTAGGTTGGCTAAGCGCATTCGCAGACTAGGCCGCGAGTTTTCGCTGGCTGGCGCAGAGGTTAACCTGTCAACCATTTGCTCAATGCCTCCTCACACGCATAAATCTCTGAAATCGCGACAGCCTCGTTGTCGGCATGCGCGAGGCTCGGGTCGCCTGGGCCAAAGTTCACAGCCGGCACTCCGAGCGAGCTGAATCTGGCTACGTCGGTCCAGCCATATTTCGGCCGAGCCGATAAGCCTGTAGCCGCCACAAAACTGGCTGCTTCAGGCAAGTCAAGGCCTGGGCGGGCACCCTCGGCGAGGTCGACCACGCGAATCTCGGCAACGTTTGGGGTGCCGGCAAAAACTTCACGAACATAAGCTTCGGCAGCAGCAGCATCGCGACTCGGGGCAAAACGATAGTTCACGGTGATGACGCATTCATCGGCGATCACATTGGTGGCGATGCCACCAGCAATCAGCACGGCGTTTAGGCTTTCGCGATAAACCAAACCGTCGACCTCCAGTTCAACCGGTTCGTGAGCTGCCAAGGTTGCAAGCGCTGGCGCGGCGCTGTGAATTGCGTTTGAGCCCATCCACGGTCTTGCCGAGTGAGCCTTGACACCGCGAGTTACAACTTCAACGCGCATCGTACCGTTGCATCCGCCTTCAATTTGAGCCGATGTCGGCTCACCCAAAATGGCGAAGTCGGCGGCCAACCAGTCGGGGTGGTTTCGCGAGATTCGCCCCAGCCCGTTTAGCGATGCATCAACTTCTTCGTTGTCATAAAAAATGTAGGTCACGTCAACGTTTGGCTCAGTCACGGTGGTAGCCAAACGCAACTGAACAGCAACCCCAGCTTTCATGTCAACAGTGCCGCGGCCCCAAAGCATTGCCTCGCCTGTCGGCCCATCAACCCGGTGTTCAACGGGTAGGTTGCCGGCCACCGGAACAGTGTCAATGTGCCCGGCAATGGCAACTCGGCGAGCGCGACCTAAGTTTGTGCGTGCCACAACCGCGTTGCCGTCGCGAAGAACTTCTAAATGTTTCAAATCGCGAAGCTGTGTCTCAATCGCATCAGCTATAGACGCCTCTTGGCCCGAAACAGACTCGATATTGCAAAGCGCTTCAGTAATGTCAACGGCGCTCAAATGCAGGTTTAAAACGGGCATAAGACCAGCGTAGCTTGTAACCTAGAAACGATGAATAACGCAACTCTTAACGAAACCAAAGCTTGGGGCCACGGCCTAGCTACCATCGCTGCCGACGGCACAGTGCTTGACGTTTGGTATGCCAACCCAAAGCTTGGTTCAGCGCCGCAAACCGATGAACTTTGGCTCGTTCCTAGAGAACTTGACGCACTTGTCGGTCCTGACGCTCGCAGAAACGTCACAACCAGTGTTGTGCGAACCGAAATCGACCTGAGCCTGCCGGTTATTTCAACTGCCGATGCTTACCTGCGTTTGCACCTGCTTTCACATTTGCTCGTGAAACCAAACACCATCAACTTAGATGGCCTTCTGCCTAATCTGCCCATCGTTGCTTTCACGAATATCGGGCCGATTGCACTCGCTGACCTTGATCGCCTTCGCCCGTCGCTTCAACGCGCCGGCGTCAGTGTGCACGCCATCGACAAGTTTCCTCGTTTGGTTGACTATGTGACCCCGCAAAAGGTTCGCATCGCCGACGCCTCACGCGTTCGCCTCGGTGCACACCTTGCACCAGGCACAACAGTCATGCACGAAGGCTTCGTCAACTTCAACGCCGGAACCCTAGGCACAGCAATGGTTGAGGGTCGAATCTCGCAGGGTGTGGTCGTTGGCGACGGCAGTGACATCGGTGGTGGCGCTTCAATCATGGGCACGCTCTCGGGTGGCGGGCGTGAGCGCGTG